>JAFZFF010000087.1 GCA_017556045.1 Bacteroidaceae bacterium
ATGTGTTGCGGTATGGGCAATTTCTTCAACCACCTGCCCAACCAACACAACGCCTACGGCTTTGACATAGACAGCAAGGCTGTGGCAGTGGCAAGGTATCTCTATCCCGATGCACATATCGACAAATGCGACATACAGCAGTACCACTCCGAGCAACGCTTTGATGCCATTATCGGTAATCCTCCGTTCAACTTGAAGTTCGACTTCCGACTATCACAGGAGTATTACATAGATAAAGCCTACCATTTGCTCAATCCCGCAGGATTCCTTATGGTCATCGTTCCTGCCTCCTTTATGCAAAACGAGTTCTGGGAGAAGAGCCGTGTAGGAAGAGTCAATGAGGACTTCTCCTTCATCGGACAGACAAGGTTGGCACCTCACGCCTTCACTTCGGTAGGTGTAGATAACTTCAACACCAAGATAATGGTCTTCCTGCGTCGTTCACAGCATATAGAGATGAATCCCTACAATGCCGAGGAGTTTGTCTCTATGGCAGAACTCAAGGAGCGTGTGAAGAGAGCCCGTGAGATGAAGCATCGCCTGCGTCTTGACCTTATGCGTGAGACCAACCGCATAGACAAGGAGGAGTTGGAGCACTTCGAGTACAAGCTCGCCAAGTATATGTATGAGTTGAAAGCTCACGAGAAGTTGAACAAGCATATCGACAAGGCTGAAGCCCTCGTCACCAAGTTCCGCAACCAGAAACCACCTGAGAATGCCACCAACGAGCAGATGAAGGAGTGGGAACGCAAGAAGCTGACCACTGCCAAAGTGCTGGCCACCATACGCAAGTATATCACCTCGCAGAATGTCGTTCCACGCAAGGAGGTGGCATTGGTAAAGACCTCTTACGGTTTCAAACTCAAGCAGTATGCACCACGACTGCTCGACAAGGTGGAGCATAAAGCGGCAAGCATCAACGACCTCATATTGGATAGTACCATACTTCCTATGCCGGAGATAGCAACAGAAGAGAATCTGCGACAGATACGCACCGCCAAGAGGCTTATCCGCCGCAAGCGTTGGCTCTACGATGTACAGAACCAACCCTTTTCAGATATGGAAACAGACGATGCCCTTGCCGAGTATCTCGATAATGCCACCTTCATAAACAAGGATGGCGAGGTATGCGAGTTTACACAGTTGCAGAAACACGATCTGAACCTTGTGCTTCAGAAGCGATATGCTCTGCTCAACTGGCAGCAAGGTTCAGGCAAGACCGCAGCGGTATATCATAGAGCCAAGTATCTGCTCAAATATGGCAAGGTACGCAATGTGGTGATACTTGCCCCTGCCATTGCCACCAATATGACTTGGACTCCGTTCCTCGCTATCAACAAGGAGCGATACAGAGTGATACGCACATACAAGGATATTGAAGATGTGCCGAGAGGTATCTTCCTGCTGCTATCCACCTCTATGGTCGGTAAACTCAAAAGAGAGCTTATGCGGTTTGTGAAGCTGTCGTCAAGGAAACTATGCCTTGTATTCGATGAGTCGGACGAGATTACCAACCCCTCATCACAGCGTACAAGGCATATCCTGGCAGTGTTCCGCAGACTCAAATACAAGATTCTCGATACGGGAACAACCAC
>JAFZFF010000088.1 GCA_017556045.1 Bacteroidaceae bacterium
AATGCCGGGGTTGTAGGACCTCAACATACGACTCATGATCAAGTGGAATTGGCTGGAAAGTCATGACATAGAGGGTGATATTCCCGTACACGTAAATTCATGGGAAGTTAGAGGAATCCTGAGTAGGGCGGGACACGAGGAATCCTGTCTGAATCCGCGGGGACCATCCCGCAAGGCTAAATACGACCAGAAGACCGATAGTGAACCTGTACTGTGTCGGAAAGGTGTAAAGCACCGTGAATAACGGGGTGAAAAAGAACCTGAAACCGTTCGCTTACAAGCGGTCGGAGTCCCGTAAGGGATGACGGCGTGCCTTTTGCATAATGAGCCTACGAGTTACTTCTCACCGGCGAGGTTAAGCACTTCAGGTGCGGAGCCGAAGCGAAAGCGAGTCTGAACAGGGCGCTTAGTCGGTGGGAGTAGACGCGAAACCTTGTGATCTACCCTTGACCAGGTTGAAGTTACCGTAACAGGTAATGGAGGACCGCACCAGTTTCCGTTGAAAAGGATTTGGATGAGTTGAGGGTAGGGGTGAAAGGCTAATCAAACTGGGAGATAGCTCGTACTCCCCGAAATGTCTTTAGGGACAGCCTCGATATAGCTTGCATGAGGTAGAGCTACTGATAGGATGCGAGGGCTTCACCGCCTATCAAATCCTGACAAACTCCGAATGCGTGCAAGTGTTTATCGGGAGTGAGTCATCGGGTGCTAATGTCCGGTGGCGAGAGGGAAACAGCCCAGACCAACGTCTAAGGCCTCCAAACGTGTGTTAAGTTGACAGAACGATGTTCGGTTGCAGAGACAGCTAGGATGTTAGCTTGGAAGCAGCTATTCATTTAAAGAGTGCGTAACAGCTCACTAGTCGAGCGACTGAGCGTGGATAATAAACGGGCATCAAACACACTGCCGAAGACATGGACTACGAAGTAGTGGTAGGGGAGCATTCTAACCGGCGCTGAAGGTGTACTGTGAGGTATGCTGGAGCGATTAGAAAAGAAGATGTAGGCATAAGTAACGATAATGCAGGCGAGAAACCTGCACACCGCAAGCCCAAGGTTTCCTGATCAACGTTAATCGGATCAGGGTTAGTCGGGGCCTAAGGAGAACCCGAAAGGGGGATTCGATGGACAAATGGTTAATATTCCATTACCTGTATTTAATTGTTAGGAGAGACGGAGTAGTGACACATACGCCAACTGACGGAATAGTTGGTTAAAGTACGTAGGTATATCCGGTGGTTCAGAGCTACGGATGCTGATGTATGACAGTACATGAAAACTTCGGTGGACATGATAGTTATGGTAAACAGACTTCCAAGAAAATCTTCGACACGTTAGTTAAATACAGCCCGTACCGTAAACCGACACAGGTGGGCGAGGAGAGTATCCTCAGGTGCTCGAGTGAATCATGGCTAAGGAATTCGGCAAATTGACCCCGTAACTTCGGGATAAGGGGACCCTGCCTAGCAGGGCGCAGAGAAATGGCTCAGGCGACTGTTTAACAAAAACACATGGCTTTGCAAAATCGAAAGATGACGAATAAGGCCTGACACCTGCCCGGTGCCGGAAGGTTAAGAGGGGATGTTATCGCAAGAGAAGCATTGAATCGAAGCCCCGGTAAACGGCGGCCGTAAC
>JAFZFF010000089.1 GCA_017556045.1 Bacteroidaceae bacterium
ATTAAGCAGCCTTAGCCTTAGCTACGATAGCCTTGAAAGCCTCAGGATGATTCATTGCAAGGTCAGCGAGAACTTTACGGTTGATCTCGATACCAGCCTTGTGCAATGCACCCATCAGTTGAGAATAAGACATACCCTCGAGGCGAGCAGCAGCGTTGATACGCTGGATCCACAACGCACGGAAGTTACGCTTCTTATTCTTACGGTCACGATAAGCATATGTCAAACCCTTCTCCCAAGTATTCTTGGCAACGGTCCACACGTTCTTACGAGCACCGAAGTAACCTCTGGTTAAACCTAAAATTTTCTTTCTCTTTGCTCTTGAAGCAACATGATTTACTGATCTTGGCATAGTTTTGTTCTTTTTTTAGATGTTAGCGCTGCTTGTGGCAGTCTTTACTTTTTGCTAACCATCCGATTAATAATTTTGTAGATAATACTCGCTTAACGTTTTAAGATTACTTCATTGCGAGAAGTTCCTTAACTGCATTCACATTTGCACTGTGTACGAGTGTGAAGTGGTCGAGGTTGCGCTTCTGCTTCTTAGTCTTCTTAGTCAAGATGTGACTGTGATAAGCGTGTTTTCTCTTAATTTTACCTGTTCCGGTAAGAGCGAATCTTTTTTTTGAACCGGAGTTAGTCTTAACTTTTGGCATGTTGTTAGTTATTAGTTAAATTATTAATATATAAACGGTGCGTACTATACCGGCACGCAGCCGCTTTTTTCTTTTTTTACTCTTCAGTCTTGGGAGCTGCAGGCTTCTCAGCCTTCTCCTTCTTAGGAGCACCTGCCTTCTTGGGTGAGAGAAAGATGGTCATGCGCTTACCTTCGAGTACGGGCATCTGATCTACCTTACCATACTCCTCGAGGTCGTTAGCAAATCGCAACAAGAGTACTTCGCCCTGCTCTTTGAAGAGGATTGAGCGTCCCTTGAAGAATACGTAAGCCTTTACCTTATCGCCATCCTTAAGGAACTCAATAGCGTGCTTGAGCTTGAAGTTGTAGTCATGGTCATCAGTCTGAGGACCGAAACGAATCTCCTTGACTTCCACCTTCACCTGCTTAGCCTTGAGCTCTTTCTGCTTTTTCTTGAGCTGATACAAGAACTTTGAGTAATCGATGATTTTACAAACGGGCGGAACGGCGTTCGGTGAGATTTCCACTAAGTCGGCTTCGTTCTCCTCGGCCATTCTCAATGCTTCATGGATAGAAACTACTGTGGGTTCAATGTTGTCACCGACAATTCGGACTTCTTTGGCTCGTATCTGTTCGTTGATACGGTGTTGGCCTTTAAAATTGTCTTTTTTCATTCAGATGAATTTGTTTGTTCTGCTCTGTTTTTTTAATCGTTTTACTTAATAAAGTTTTTGTATCTAACATCGAGAACGGCACATTTGCCGCCCACATTGCTAAATGCGGGCGCAAAGTTACCATTTATTTATCATATTATTAACTTCTTCCTCGATTTTTTTACCAAAATCTTCAATTTTTAGGGTACCTTCGTTGATTCCGCCCTGTTTACGTACTGTAACTGCTCCCTCTGCTTGCTCTTTTTCACCTACAATGAGCATATAAGGGATATGTTTCATCTCGTTGTCGCGGATCTTACGGGTAATCTTCTCATTGCGATCGTCGATAATGCAACGTACATCGTACTTCTCGAGTTCCTTCTTCACCTGCTCAGCATAGTCGTTAAACTTCTCTGAGATGGGAAGGATAGCCACCTGGTCGGGAGTGAGCCACAAGGGGAACTTACCGCCTGTGTGCTCGATAAGCACAGCTACGAAGCGCTCCATAGAACCGAAGGGTGCGCGGTGAATCATTACAGGCTGGTACTTCTGGTTGTCTGAACCTGTGTACTCGAGTTGGAAACGCTCGGGCAAGTTATAGTCAACCTGGATGGTACCCAACTGCCAACGACGGCCAATAGCATCCTTCACCATGAAGTCGAGCTTAGGACCATAGAATGCAGCCTCACCGGTCTCAACGCGAGCGTTCAAGCCCTTCTCCTGACAAGCCTCTACGATAGCCTGCTCAGCACGCTCCCAGTTTTCGTCAGTACCTACATACTTGGTAGTGTTCTCGGGGTCGCGCAATGAGATCTGTGCCTCATAATTCTCAAAGTTGAGCGCCTTGAAGATGATCTCAATGATATCCATTACGCGAGTAAACTCTTCCTTCACCTGATCGGGACGACAGAAAATATGCGCATCGTCCTGTGTGAAGCTACGTACGCGGGTCAATCCATGGAGCTCACCACTCTGTTCGTAGCGGTATACGGTACCGAACTCTGCAAGACGGATGGGCAGATCCTTGTATGAGCGGGGCTGATGCTTGTAGATCATACAGTGGTGGGGGCAGTTCATGGGCTTCAGCAAGTACACCTCACCCTCCTCGGGTGTAGTGATGGGCTGGAAGCTATCCTTACCATAGTGATCCCAGTGACCAGAGGTCACGTAGAGGTTCTTGTTACCGATATGGGGAGTCATCACCTGCTGATAGCCAAAACGCTTCTGGATGCGCTTGAGGAAGTCCTCGAGGCGCAAGCGCAGTGCTGTACCGCGGGGCAGCCACATAGGCAATCCCTTACCTACGGTCTCAGAGAACATGAAGAGCTCGAGCTCCTTACCGATCTTACGATGGTCGCGCTTCTTAGCCTCCTCCATCATTACGAGATACTCATCGAGCATCTTCTTCTTGGGAAATGAGATACCATAGATACGAGTCATCATCTTGCGCTTCTCATCACCACGCCAGTAAGCACCAGCCACAGATGTCAGCTTGATAGCCTTAATGGGAGCTGTAGACAAGAGGTGCGGGCCACGGCAGAGGTCGGTGAAGGCACCCTGAGTGTAGGTGGTAATAGTACCATCCTCAAGCTCAGAGATAAGCTCACACTTGTAGGTCTCGCCACGCTCAGAGAACATCTTGAGCACCTCATCCTTAGAGATCTCGTTGCGTACCACGCTCTCGTTCTTAGCTACGAGCTCAGCCATCTTCTTCTCGATAGCAGCGAGGTCACCCTCTTTGATGGTCACACCTTCGCCCGGATCTACGTCATAGTAGAAACCATTTTCGATAGCGGGACCAATACCAAACTGAATATTAGGATAGAGCTCCTGCAAAGCCTCAGCCAAGAGGTGAGCGCTAGTATGCCAAAAAGCATGCTTAGCCTCAGCATCGTCCCACTTGTGGAGACGGATAGAAGCATCCTCATTGATGGGGCGATTGAGCTCCACAATTTCATCATTCACGCTGCACGCCAACACATCCTGTGCCAGACGAGCACTGATACTCTCAGCAATCTGCAAGCCAGTAACACCAGCCTCAAACTCTCTTACCGAGCCATCAGGAAAAGTAATTTTAATCATCTTCTTATATTTGTTTTTATTTTTCGTATTCACTATACCTTATTATATATAGGCACGCACTCACGGAGCACATCTACTGCCAACATACAATTGGCTGCAAAATTAGCTAAATTATTTGAGATGCACAATTTTATCACCCCATTTATCCACACGAATTTCACATTATAGATCAAAACATACGGTTAAGACCCTAATCTTCATCCATAGTGCATGCACTCCAAACGGCATACACCTATCTCAAAGAGTTAAAATTCTTCACATCGTTTTTCTCCCGATTTTGCAGTAGATATGGAACAATGTCAACTTACATAATAAAAGCCATAATTGACAAGCGATCTCTAACATATTGTACAAACCAAAAGATAATTAACTAATAGTACTACCCTACTAAAAGCGTAGCAGGAACATGCAGTGAGACATGCTTCCGCTACATGGTGTAATAATCACTCCGCAGAGCTATCGAAGCTTATCACGAAGGTACTTCCCTGTATGTGAGGATGCGCACTGGGCTACCTCCTCGGGAGTGCCGCAAGCGACAAGCTGACCACCACGATCGCCTCCCTCGGGGCCTATGTCGATGATGTGGTCGGCACATTTAATGACCTCCATGTTGTGCTCGATAATGAGGATGGTGTGGCCGCGCGAGATGAGGGCATCAAACGACTGCATCAGACGCTTGATGTCGTGGAAATGGAGTCCGGTAGTGGGCTCATCGAAGATAAACATGGTGGGCTCTGCCTTCTCAAGACTGAGATAGTAGGCGAGCTTCACGCGTTGGTTCTCACCACCAGAAAGTGTAGAGGAACTCTGACCTAGCTTGACATAGCCAAGGCCGACATCCTGCAGGGGTTTGAGGCGGCGTACCACCTTCTTGGCTCCATGTTCGGTAAAGAACTCAACGGCTTGGTTGACGGTCATTTCGAGGATGTCGTGTATATTTTTTTCGTGGTAGGTAACGAGTAGCGTGTCTGCCTTGAAGCGCTTGCCATGGCAGGCTTCACACTCAAGCACGAGGTCGGCCATAAACTGCATTTCGACGGTGATGGTGCCCTCGCCCTTACACTCTTCACAACGACCTCCCTCGCTATTGAAGGAGAAGTAGCCTGCGGTATAACCTAACTGCTTGGCCAAGGGCTGTTCGGCAAAGAGCTTGCGTATCTCATCGTAGGCTTTGAGGTAGGTGACGGGATTAGAGCGCGAAGACTTACCGATGGGATTCTGGTCAACAAACTCCACGGCACGAAGCATACGAATATCGCCCTTCAGTTCCAAGTGCTCACCGGGACGCTCAGTGCCCTCATCATACTCGCGTTTGAGAGCATTATAGAAGACGTCACGCACGAGCGAGCTCTTGCCCGAACCGCTGACACCTGTGACGACGGTCATCACATTGAGGGGAAACTTGACGTCGATGCCCTTGAGGTTGTGGTGACGAGCTCCGCGCACCTCGATATAGTTGTTCCACGGACGGCGCGAAGCGGGCACAGTGATGGTCTCCTCACCCAAGAGATATCGTACGGTGTGGCTCGTGGTACCAAGCTGCAGGTCGTGCATATCACCTTGATAGACAATTTCTCCACCGAGACGACCCGCATGAGGTCCCACATCAATAATGTAGTCGGCAGCACGGATGATATCCTCATCGTGCTCCACGACAACGACGGTATTGCCAGCCTCTTGCAACTGGCGCAACACACGGACGAGTTTGTCGGTATCGCGGCTATGGAGGCCTATCGAGGGTTCGTCAAGGATATATAGAGAGCCTACAAGCGGACTGCCCAACGATGTGACAAGATTGATACGCTGGCTCTCACCTCCCGAAAGGGTATTGCTCAAGCGGTTGAGCGTAAGGTATCCGAGGCCCACATCGAGCAGAAACTGCAGACGGCTATTGATCTCTACGAGCAGACGCTTGGCGATAGCTGCATCATGTTCATCGAGCGCAAGCGTAGCGAAGAAGTGATGTAGCTCGGTCACGGGCATATCCACCAGTTCACAGATGTTGCGACCACCAATCTTGACATACTCAGCCTCCTTCTTCAGGCGAGAGCCACGGCACGTGGGACACAAAGTCTTTCCACGATAGCGGGCCAGCATCACTCGATACTGTATCTTATACTGGTTCTCTTCGAGCATCTTAAAGAAGGAGTCTATGCAGGGTTTCGTGCGAGGTCCATGCCATAGGTAGTCCTTCTGCGCTTGCGTAAGTTCATAATAGGGGGTAAAGATGGGGAAGTTGTCCTTTGCCGCCAGGTGGATAAACTCATCGCGCCATGCACTCATCTTATCGCCACGCCAACATACCACACAGCTATCATATACGCTCAGAGCACTATTGGGAATCACCAGTTGCTCATCGATGCCTATGACACGACCAAAGCCGCCACACGTTGGGCAAGCGCCCATGGGCGAATTGAACGAAAAGAGTTGCTCAGTAGGCTCCTCAAAGGTGATACCATCGGCCTCAAACTCCTTGCTAAAAGTGTGTAAGATACCTGCAGGATAGAAACGTAGCATACAGGTACCCCCACCCTCGTAGAAGGCGGTTTCGGTACTATCGATAAGGCGACTGATGGTCTCCTTGCTATCATCTGCAGAGAGGCGGTCGATAACTATATTCAATTGACAATGGATAGTTGACAATGGGGAATTATTTCCATCCGGCTCCTGTACTTTTTCATTTGTCAATTTTTCTAATACTTCCTCTATACGCATAACCTCGCCATTATACTCCACTCTCGCAAAACCCTGTTGCATGGCCACGGTGAGCTGCTCTTGTGGGGTGCGTCCCTCACGGACAACGAGTGGAGCAAGCACGGTGAAGCGTGTTCCAGGACTATATGTACGCATACAAGCTACGATATCCTCTGTGTCGTGTTTCTTAACCAGCTGCCCAGTTATAGGTGAGTAGGTCTTACCCACACGAGCAAAGAGCAAGCGGAGGTACTCATAGATCTCTGTCGAGGTGCCCACGGTAGAGCGAGGATTGCGACTGCTCACCTTCTGCTCTATGGCAATGGCAGGCGGCAAACCTTGGATAAAGTCGCACTCGGGCTTCTTCATACGTCCGAGAAACTGGCGTGCATACGACGACAGGCTCTCCACATAGCGCCTCTGTCCCTCGGCATATAGCGTATCGAAGGCGAGTGACGACTTGCCCGAGCCCGACAATCCCGTCACCACAACCAATTTGTTGCGTGGGATATCGACCTCCACATTCTTCAGATTATTGACACGTGCACCCTTGACACGGATATATTTCTCTTCGCTCATGGTCGTAAATCATTATTCAATCGTCAAAGATACGATTTTTTCTCATATGCCATAGCATAGTGAGGCTATATTTTAAAGCGAATCCCCACTGCATTTGTTGCTATGGGGACTCATCTATCTTGTTTACCACTGAGACTTAGTCTACATACTTCACTTTACCCCAGTCACGTGGTTTGGCTTCGGGAGTCTCTTCAGCATAACCAAAACCAACGCAGAGGCTGAGCTCATAGCCTTCGCTAAAACCTAACTTCTCGAGGTAGGGTACACACTCGGCATTGTCGGTAAGAAAGCGTACGGGACTACCAAGACATACGGAACCGATGCCCATAGACCATGCTGAAAGCACCATATTCTCTGCCAAAAGGCCACAATCGTAGGGAGAAAAATCGTACTTGGTGTCGCGAGCGATGAATACCATCGTGGGAGCACCACGGAAGCAACCCTTAGCCATCTCTGCAGGCATATTGGGATGACCCTTAGCTATAGCCTCCTTCATCTCATCGAGCAGAGCGGGGTTATCTACTACGCGTACCTCCCATGACTGCTTATTCTGTCCGTTAGGAGCATTAATACCACACTGGAGAATGAGGTCCATCTTTTCGCGCTCTACAGGCTGTGGTTTATACTTACGGATGCTGCGACGAGCCATAATAGTACTCACCACAGGATTCTCTTGATCACAAGTCGTAGCGGTCTCTTGCTTGCTTTGGCAACTTGCGAACATACAGGCAAGGACGCCAATGGTTACGAGTGTCTTCTTCATATCATTATCATTTTACTATTCGTCAATTTTCTACTACTTCATTGGCAAAGGTCTTCTTCTTGCGAGCAGTATACTTGAAGTTGATGGGCATGGTCATTTTGTAGCGAACAGGAACACCGTTTTTGGTTCCAGGCACCCAGCGAGGCATATAGCGGGTGAGACGGATGGCTTCGTCATCAAACTCCTTAGAGAGACTCTTAACAACGCTTACACCAGAGATTACACCACTACGCTCGACGTAAAACTCTACGACAACCTCGCCCGACTTACGCAAACGACGCATCTCATCGGGGTATACAAGGTTCTTCTCCATGTACTTGAGCAACTCCTTGCGACCTCCAGGGAACTCAGGTTGTACGATCTTATCTTCTGTGGTCTGTGCTGAGAGATTGCTGCACAACATCAGCAACATTGAAAGCAAGGTAGCTATACGAATTCTTTTCATAACATTAAGGTCTGTTTAATGATTATCAAATTATTGTTTATTAATATACCAATTCTCCATAGATGAGAGGCGACTATAGAGCGCCTCATCGCGCTGCTGATGCTCGCCCTTACGACCAGCAACCTTAGCAGCCAAGTATGATGCATCGCCACGACGCATGGCCACACGCATGAGGTCATAGAAGCGACTGCCTTCAAAGGCTGTCTCGAGTGCCATCTCGTCGACGATGAGGTCCTCGACCTTCTCCTTCAGGTAGTTGACAGGGTATTCCTTATAGATACGCACGGCATTTTTACCTGTACCCACGACCTTCTCATAGAGGTAGTGACCACATGCGGCATAAGCTGCACCCTGAGCTACATCATAGTGGTAGCGAGGCACATTAGCGATAGAGTCGATGGTGAGGCCTGTAGAGTCAGCATAGGCATACCCCTTTGAGTAGAAGTAGGGCACACTATCGACTTTAGTAGCCAAAGTCTCATCAAAGACGGGAAGCACATATTCCTCATTAGAGGCTACGTCACCCGAGCCACGCGCATGGATACCTACATAGGAGGTCTCTTCGATAGTGGGAACAGATGCCCACAACTCACCATCTACATAACGAATCTGCGATACTCCCTGTTTGAGGATTGAGAAGGCTACATCACTCATGCCCACTTGGTTAAGAGCCTCAGCTAAACGCAAATAAACATTGCCAATGGTATAGATCGAGATATTATTATCATTAGCATACTTGGTGTTGACCAAATACATGTCGTCTACATCGACCAGATACCAATCATCTTCACGTATATTAGGATTGTGTGAGCCATCATCCCACTTGGGCATCAGGGCATAGGCTCCGTAGGCACGTACATCACCACATGAGAGGTGACGCAGGGTAGAGTTTTGCTTGAAAGCATAATCTTGCTTCTCTGCCAACTCTTTCCAAGCATGTGAGGGCGAGATGGGACGACGTCCTTCGTTGACATCGGTAGCGCTGAAAATATTATTCAGATTGCTCACTGTACCATTTAGTTTGGTATCTGCCATAGGGATAATGGTGATATAATTGGTCGCCCCCATAGCCACCGATATGCTGGCAATATCATTGGTGGTAGGATTGAGTGCAGTGACGCGACTTCCGATATTGAGTGTACCTAAATTGGCCAAGTAGAGATACTCGGCATAGTAGCGGATGGCATTCACATAGTCTTGCTTCCACAAGTACATATCAGCCAGCAGCAGACGAATAGGGAAGAACATAGAGCGTGAATCCAAACCATTGATAATGCCATAGCTGGGCATCTCAGTATCGACATAAGGACTTAGGTCTTTGATAAAATAGTCACACATCTGCTCAAAATCATAGTAGGGATACTCCTTCTCAGCATCCATCACAGATACTATAGGTTCGGTGATAAAGGGCACAGAGCGATATATCTGAGCCAGTTGCAAATAAGTCCATGCACGAACACCCTTAACCACAGCTTTCTCTCTCAAGAGCACCATCTGATTTGATACGAGCACGGTAGTATCGACCTTAGCAAGATAGTAGTTGCAGTTATTGATAACCGCATAAAAGTCACTATAGTTACAGAATGTATTGGTGGGTGACACCGAGTGGTTGATAAGCTCGCGCAGGTCATTCTCAGTATACACATTCTCGTCTACCAAGTCACCACGCAACTCACCCAATAGTACAGTACGATCAGCTATCGACTGCAGTTTGCTCAAGATACCAATAACCGAATACAAGCTATCAGATGGAGTGTTGATATTATGTAAATCTTCGTACTGTACTGAAGATGAAGTCACATTAAACATATCTTCACACGCAGTAAGCACACCCAATGTAGAGCACAGCGCAAGAGTATAGAATATAGATCTGTTTTTCATATGCAACGAAGTCTTTTTAGAGGTTAATCTTAATGCCCATCAATACACTGCGACCCTGAGCAGTCAAGCCACGATCGATACCCTGATACAACACGGAGTTGCCTGCCCATACCTCTGGATCACTACCCAGGTAATTGGTCAAGGTAAAGAGGTTATTGGCTGTAGCCCATACGGTAACACCCTGTAACCAAACTGAGGTCACAGGCAAAGCATAGCTGAGAGTCACACTACGCAAACGGAGGTATGAACCATCCTCGATCCAGCGATCAGAGAAGCGCGAGTTACCCATAGGATCACCAAATGTAGCCTTGGGGACATCAGTCTGCTGCCCCTCTGCTATCCAGCGACGATTGAGTGCTGTAGTCTGATTGAAGAATTGCGAACCACCCTCAAGCAACGAACGCTGATAGTTGTAGATATCATTGCCATAAGAGTAGCTGAAGTTCATATTCAGTGTCAGACGTTTATAGGAAAGGTTTGAGAACAGATTACCATAGAAGTCGGGGTTAGGATCACCTATGACTACCATATCCTTCTCATTGATGACATTGTCTGCATAGTGGTCTACAAAGCGCATATCACCAGCGCCGAAGGGAGTGACCTCACCGGTAGTAGCCACGAGCTTCAAACCTTCAGCCTCAGCCTCCTGCTGGGTAGCGTACACACCTGCAGTCTCATAACCATAGAAGACACCAGCAGCACGTCCTACAGAAGTCAACACATTGGCACCATAGATAGAGGTGGTGTAGTCACCATCGGGCAATGCTGTAATCTTATTCTTATATGCCGCTATATGGGCACCAGCCTCCCACTTCCATTCTTTATTGTTCAACAATTTGTAGCGCAAGCCCAAATCGCCACCCACATTTTCCAACGAGCCATCATTGCTCCAATAGTATCCCGAACCTGTAATCTCAGGCAGAGACTTCACTGTGAGCAAATTATTGGTATAGCTCTTGAAGAGATTAAACGAGAGATCCATGCGATTATTAAGCATTACCAAGTCAAGACCTGCGCGGAAGCGATGCGTAGTCTCCCACTGAATACCAGTATTTCCAATATTATCAAGTACAAGACCGATAGAACCATTCAAGAAGCGATTGGCACTAAGACTTGTACGCGATGCACTGACAGCAATATCATCATTACCCGAAGCATCATAACCTGCACTAAGCTTGAGGCTATTGATGCATGTATTCTCCACGCTAAAGAAATCTTCAGAAGAGACTAACCAAGCAGCCTGCAATGAAGGGAAGAGACCCCAGTGCACTCCTGCGAGCTTGACACCTGCATCTACATCCTTACCGAAGCGAGAGGTAGTCTCCATAGACAAACCACCCTGCACGAAATACTTATACTTGTAATTATAATCGGCATTGGCATAATATGCAAATGAGCGCCATGTATCGTCAATACCACCTACATTGCTATAGTTGAGTGACCCCGACACATTAGGAGTCTTGTCATTACCAGTATTATGACCCTCTTGCGCTGTAGACACGAAGTTATCATTTGTAAAGCGGAAACCACCGATAAGATTCAGATAGTGAGCACGCTGACGATAAGTCCAGTCGACCTTAGTATCGCTAAACAGTGACTCCTGCTTTGCATTGAGCGCTGAAGCACTATTGGTAGACTCTCCCACTCCATCGATATAGAAAGTCGGAGTACCTGTCATAGGCACGAAGGCGCGCTGGTTATTATTTGACAAAGCATAGTAGAACAAGGTAGTAGCATAAAGATTACTACTAAAGTCATAGCGAGGAGCTATAGAAATATTAAACACGCTGTATTCCAAGCGATTCTTGTTCTTAGCATCACCATATTTATTGATTGCTACGGGATTGGCCCACGAAGTATTGAGACCAAAATCAGAAGCAAAGTCATCGGCCTGAGATACGAATGACGTGAGTTCACCATTATCATCATGACGATAAGGATGCAAGAAGGGAGCTTTTATCAAGGCCAAGAAGTTGGGCGACAAGATGGTCTCCTTCGTAAAGTCTTCGATGATACCATCATCACGCAAGTTACGAGTATTGTAGTTGTAGGCAACGTCAAAGCGGGTGCTCAGATTGCCTATGAGTTTGATATCAGTATTGAAGCGAAGGTTCATGCGGCTGAAATTATTGTAGTCGAGCATACTCTCCGCATTGGTATAGCCCAACGAGAGGTTATAGTCGGCCACTTCGTCACCACCCTGTACACTCATATTATAGTTCTGAGTGAAGGCCTCACGATACACATAATCGTCCCAATTGGTATCGTTGTGATACTGCTTATAATAGTAATAGTTGAGATCATTATTCAAGAACTTATAATCAGTAAGCTCAGTGCCAGTACTTCCGATAAGCTCCGAAGCATAGAGACGATACTGACTAGCATTCATCATCGAGGGACGATTGGGCAATAGTTCTATGCCTGCCATCACATTGGCCTCGATGCGTGTAGCCATGCTTGTACTACGCTTGGTATCGATAATGATGACACCGTTCGAACCCTTAGTACCATAGAGCGCTGTAGCATTTTTCAGCACTGTAATCTTCTCGATGTCGTTCACATTGATTCCTGATAATACATTATTATAGTGTCCCTCGTGCAAGGCATCACGACTATATTGCTGGTCTACAAATACGCCATCTACCACGACAAGAGGCTGCGCATTAGCATTGAGCGAGTTCAGTCCTCCAATAAACATGGCTGATCCCATAGCAGGAGTACCACTACGAGTGATGCTACGCAAGTCGCCCCCCAAACGTGTACCTATCTCTTGATCTACGGTCAATGCTGTACTGATAGAGAAATCCTCTGTCTGCGCCAAATCGCTAACATTGACCTCTGCACTATAATCGCGACTAAACTGCTCTGAATAGAGATTAACAGTCTGAGACTTCTCCCCCACAGCCATCTGAATAAGATTATATCCAGGAGCTTGCAAGTCGAGCAAAGTCACAAATGTAGGCACCTTCAGCGTGTACGAACCTGACTCATCAGTCATAGTAGAGTATTTCTGGTTGCCATGGGCTACTACACGTACACCAGGCAATGGGGCACGAGTAGCAGCATCAAATACGACACCACTCACGGTAATCATCTTCTCGGCCTGCGCTGTAGCCTCCTCGGGCAAAGCTGCATATGCTGTTGGGGCAGTCAACAGCATGCTACCAAGCATGATATTGCACAGCACTGTTTGTATATGATTCTTTATCCTCTTCATAATATCATTCTTTTACAGGTTCCAAGATTATACAGTCAATCAAGAATGTACGAGACTTATTCTTATCTTTCGCACTGGCAGCAGACTTCACTGTAATCACAGTAGAAGACTTCTCCTCGCCATAGGTCGCTACGGGGAACTTGAACACACCTGCACTTACAGTGTCGATGCGTGTAGGATTCACCATTAACGAATCTTTGGGTTTCACCAACGTAGTACTTTTCGACTTTCCATTGGCATCCAGATAGCTCAGTGCCACTTGAATATGATTGGGCAAAACGCCAATGCTCTTATCAGTGGCGATATTCTGAGGCAGGAACACGAGCTTTATCTCATAAGAGGCAGCCAATGTATTCCACACACTGAAATCTATACTTGGGGTAACAGAAGAGTTCTTGGGTACTATTTCCACATAACCTCCCTTAGAGACTCTTGAATAGAGCGAGTCGGTATAGGTGAGGGTTCTACGATAAGCTACGCAGTTAGTAAACTCATGACCATTGGTGCGCTCACCCTCTACTTTCAGACGAGAGTGCCATGAGTCCCAAGGCTGATGACGCAACGAATCTACTACAAACACACGTCCATTACTACAGGTCTGAGCCTCATCCATAGAGGCATAGTCTGCCAGAATATAATCAAACGGATGGTAGAACACATTACCAGAGGTAGACACCAATGAATCCTGTACCGAGCCCTGTGACTCATGACGAAAGACAAGGTCACCCACGATGCCCATCTTGGTGTAGAGGTCTTGCAGTGAGTCGCGGTTCTCCTTATTCTTCGGATATGCCAGATAGGGATACACACGCTGATAAGCATCGTCCCAAGCGGCATTGGTAGGTAATATCATCGTATAGGTGCTATCCTCATCATTCAAGCGACCTAACCTGTAAAGCAGTTCATTATAGGTAATGACCACTGAGTCCACATAGGTCTGCATACCATCTACGATAGGCCCCTTCACGCTGGCCTCTTCGTCCAGCTCAATCTCATCAAACGAAGAGAGAAACTTCTTGATCTGTGAGTATGCCGAATCAGTTGTCATATACTCCCACAGGTTATAGAAGAAGGGCACCTGAGCACCTATGACATGCAACACGCCATTCTTTGCCAAAATATTATTCTCACTCAAAGTGCGTTCACCGAAAGTATATCCATCGCCCTCCTTAGTAAAGTTGATAAACTTTTCATTGAGCATCAGCACCTCTTTGTCTACAGTAGCACTATTGGCCGAGTGAGCAAAACGAGCAACGTGGTTCTTGATAAACTCCTCTTTGACCTTCTCTGCAGAGAGATTGCCCAAATCTATCTCTCCCTGAGGAGCAAAGACTGTATACATCTGGTCGCCATCAAGCACTTCATCGTATCCATGCTGCTTCAGGCATGCGGCAAAGGAAGCCAACTCGGGACGAGCAGAAATCTCTTCCCAGAGAGTCTTATCAGCATTTTGCTTCTGATTGTCCACATCATAGTGATTGTTCCACACATCGGTACATCCCATAAGGCAGATGGGCATTACCAAGAAATGGACAAGGTGTTTTATAGATTTCATAAGTAACTTTATTCTTTGTATGTTATTAGATTAGTGGCTATCTTCGGGGACAGTAGGAGAGTCATACACAGTCTTAGGACACAACTCTACATAGTCAAGCATAAATTCCTTACCATTCTCATCTACCGCACGGAAACGGATGTAATGGTCTTTATCACTCGTCAGATACTCTGTAGCAACAATGCGACGTAGCAAGTTCTGCAATGTGCGAGCATTGCTATCCTCATTGGCGCCCATCGTCTGTGTATCAGGAGCACGCATATAGCCACGATTGTGCATTGACTTATCATTCTTCACGATTTCGTCCGGAGTAAGTCCCTCCTCAGAGAACCAACCCACCTTAGGGCTTGAAGAAGAGGCATTGAGTGTCAAGTCGATAGGGATACCGCAAGGGATATCATCGACATATACCTGAGTAACTCCACGCTGTGTCATAGGCACATAACCATAGCGAATTTCATAGGTACCCTCCGGCACAGGAGGCAACTTAATAGCAAAGTCATACTGACCTTGAGCAATGATTTCGTCACCCTGCCAACACCAAAATCCCCATACGGGATATGAGTACCACACGGTAGCCTCTTGGTACATCTTCATATTCTTGACATAGCCATCAGGCAATTGGTAACACTTCTCTTCTTTATTTCTAAAGATACCATTGGTAGCTAACTCAGGCATCAATGTAGCTGCATCAAAACGCATACGGTCATTGAGCACCTTCATGGTCACATCGGTATCGTAGGCCAAGATGTTATCAATGGTGTAGTAAACAGCATTGTTACCATCGTAGGCGGTAGACTTATTTACGATACTACCACGCACCTGATACTGGGCATCCCAACGACGATTGATATGAAGGTCCCAGCTTGAGCGACGTCCACACTGTACCTTGAGGATGGTACCCTTACACATTGTCTCATAGAAGTCATATGCATCGTATGCTCCCTCGGGATAGTGCATATAGGTAAACAACTGTCCCTCACTTGCATATATCTTACGATCAAGGAAGTGATATGCGACAAAGCGATTGAGCGGGTTCTTCGGGTGGGTATAATCATCATCGTACTTTCCTGCATCTTTGGGGAAGGTAACGTCGTACTTGCTCTTTGCATAGGCTGCCAAATCCTCTACCGTATTGATGCCTTTAGCAGCAAATACATCATTGGTCTCAATGAAACCAGTATAGCCAAAGCGACGTTTCTGCGGATACCATGTCTCCCATCCGTGGCGTGCGTAATACTCACCATGTTCGCCAGGAGCTACGTAACTCTCATCCATATATAACTGTAGAGAGTCTTGGAAATGGGTGAGCTGCATAGCCTCACAGAAGAGACTGATATCGGGGTTCTCCATCATCAAATCAGGCAAAGCTGCGATAGAGTGCATCAATACATGGTCAATGATATGTACCACACCATTCTCTACCTCCTCATCTCGTACGATAATCTTCGAGTTGCGATTGATATAGTAGTCACCTGTGAGAGAGTCTATCAGTACCTGTATGTAGCGGTCGTTCATATTGGTGGTACCTATAATACCATTGTCCATATCAGTAGTCATGAAGCAATCCAACTCAGACTTGATCACATGGCCATATGAGATCGTATCACACTCCTCATCAGTAAGCTCCTGCACGCTGCTCTTGCCACGCTCGGCAAGGTAAAGATCAAAGGCCTCATTCGTAGGAGCAAAACAGGTATAATTACCATAAGCAGCCAAGAGTTCCTTCACGCCAGAGCGACCTAACACGTATACAAAGTCACTAAATTGGTCCTCTCGATTGACCAAATAGTCTGTGACCATCTCACCAGTAAAAGTGTAATAGTTTTCCGTCTTCAGCTCCTCCACACAGCTACTCATCAGCAGTGCGATTAGAGAACAGATAACAACAATATATTTATTTGTCTTCATAGCATATATTATTTTGCAGTTGATATAGTCTCATCGGTTACATACTCTGGGTTCTGCTCCAAGAGTGTATTCACCTTCAACTCATTCTCATGGATAGGCAGATAGAGCATGTCGGGCTTGATCCACTTACTCTTCACAGCATCGGGCTTGTTGTATTTACGCTTTGCCAAGTCAAGCATTGCGCCATTGCTACCCTCACGACGAGCCTTACGCACGAGGTCAAACCAACGCTTACCCTCAAACATCAATTCACGCTGACGCTCCAGCAATACGAAGTCACGCATCTGATTCTGTGTGCCGTATGAGCCGAAGGTTAGTGAATCCTTCACCGCAGCAGCCAAGTTTGAACGACTATACACGGCATTGGTCAAATTAAATGCCATGCGCAAGTCATTGGCAGCAGAATCATTACGCTCTACCAAAGCCTCTGCCTCCATCAGCATCACGTCGGTCAAGCGGTAGAATATCCAGTTAGAGTAGTTTGCCATACGCTTGCTCGCATCGCCCTCATCATCGATATAGCTTGCGATGTATTTGCGGATTGAGTATACATTTACATCATTCACATCGAAGAGTTCGTAGGGGCGGATATCGGTCTTAGCAAAGTACTCATTACCATTCTTTGCATTCTCAGCAAAGAAGGCCGAGGCCGACAAAGCACCCATATCCACGTCGTAAGCGCCATAGTAGCTGCGGAGTGGGTTCTTCTTATCGTCGTAGTTATAGTCTATCTGAATTTCGAAGATGCTCTCAAAGGAGTTACCCATACCAAAAATAGAGTTATAGGCCTGGTGGATATTATTGGATGCACTAGCCTTTTGGTTTGCCAACAAAGGATAGTCACCGTCGTAGCTCATACGATTCTCTTCGGCCTCCTCCACTTTGGCAGCAATGACCTTCTCACAATATGCGATACAGTCATCATAACGCTCCATCCAAAGGTATACATCAGCAAGTAATGCCCATACCGCCTGACGAGTGATACGACCCTTGGTGTATGACACATTATTGTTGTTTTTCTGAGGATACTCCTTCACAGCATTGAGCTCAGCCTTCTTCAGATCACTCACAATCTGGCTGAGCACACTATCGGGATTGGCAGCAGCCACCAGCATGGGCTTGCTATCATCGATGGTAGGCTCCAACACCATGGGCACATCGCGGAACGAACGTACCAAGTAGAAGTAACACAAAGCACGCAAAGTAAGCATCTCTGCCTCTATCGCCAACCACTCCGACTCACTGAAATCAGGGTCTACATCAATCACACCGGGGGCATAGTACAACACTGTATTACATCGATTGATCACAGTATAGAAGCATGACCAATCTGCGATGTAGTAGTTAGGGAGAATATTACCCTCCAGCATCTCGGGGAGCTGTATATGGTCTACATAAGGAGTCTCGGGATTGATAAGGCCCTTGCTCATATTATCAGATCTCAACTCACCCCACAGCATAGCACGTGTGAGGAAGTTACCATCAGCGATACCACTATAGCAAGAGGCTACTACCGAGGTCACCTCAGCCTCATTCTCCCAATAGTTCTCGAGCACGATCTCATTGAGCGGAACGATGCTCAAGAAGTCTTCACACGAAGACATCAGCACTACAGAGCACAATGCCGCTGATACATATTTTATCTTTGCTAATATTCTTTTCATAGTACTATCTGCTTAGAATGTAACATTTAATCTGCAAGTGAATGACTTCGCACGCGGTGTCTTAGAGTTATCTGTGCTCAAGCCATAGCCACCATAGCCCACCTCGGGGTCAACACCAGAGTAGCGTGTCCAGTTGAAGAGGTTATTGGCCGAGAGCGACAGCATGGCACTCTTCACGCCCAGACGCTTGGCGATGTCGGGATCAAGATTGTAGCCTACCTGCAGATAATTGAGACGGCAGAATGAGCCATCCTCTACAAAGCGATCGCTACCCAAGAAGTTGTATCCAGCCTGATGCAGAGCACGAGGAATTGTAGTGATGTCACCCTCAGTGCGCCAACGCCAGTTGACAGCATAGCTCTGATTATTGTTGTCATACATATTCTCGGCATTCATCTTGGCAATATTCAAGACTTTACTGCCGTAGCGGTAGTTAAACTGTGCATTCATAGACCAGCGTTTGTAGAAGAAACGAAGGCCAAAGCCACCAGTAAACAAGGGGTTACAGTTACCTAAGTACACGATATCCAGCTCGTTGATGTTACCATCATGGTTGACATCCTCATAGATAGCGTCACCGCCCTGGAACTCATAGTTTGTCTCACCGTAGTTAAACATCATGGGCAGTGGCTTACCCTTCTCATCGGTAATGACATTGCCATTGACATCGCGAGCTACGGGAGCATTCTCCTGCTCACCTGCGATGTAGTCGCTATACTGATATACGCCCTTGTAGCGGAATCCATAGATAGATCCGAAGGCATTGGCCATCTGTACGCGAGTGAGGTATGAGCCGTTGGCATAGTTAAAGTCACTGTTCAAGCTGGCAAGCACGGTTTCGTCCATCTCCACGATCTCGTTCACATTGTTACCCAATGTAAAGTTAAATCCTGCAGAGAAGTCACCCACCTTCACACATTTGTTACCATATATATTAAGTTCCCAACCCTGGTTGCGCATGCTACCTACATTCTTCCAAGCCAAGGTGCTGAAACCTGTAGATGAGGGTATACGCACATCCTTCATGAGCAGGTCTTCGGTAAGCTGCGAATATACGTTGATATCCATGGTGAGCAGGTCATCAAAGAATCCGAGGTCAGTACCCAAGTTCCAGGTAGTCTTGGTCTCCCACTTAAGGTCTGACAGGCGGATATTGTTGGGAGCGGTAGCTGCCATATCTCCATATACATCTACAGGCGAGTATTTGCTGAAGTGCAGATACTCTGCAGAGGGCTGCGCACCCACCTGACCCCATCCTGGACGGACAGAGAGCATAGAGAGCCAGCTGCGTGTAGACTCCATGAAGTCCTCATCGATAATGTTCCAACGTCCTGACAGTGCAGGGAATACACCCCAGCGATTGGCGGCACCAAACTTAGTGCTACCATCCAGACGAGCCGAGAAGTCGAGCATATACTTAGACTTGTACGAATAGTGTCCTGAGTAGGTGTAGTATACGCTGCGCCACTGGCTCTGACTGGTCCACTGATTTTTCAGTTGTCCCTGTGCTGTAGGAGAGGTAATATTTCCCGAAGGCAATCCTGAAGATATGGTACCATAGCCACTGCCATCGCCACTATTTACCTCCATACGCAACAAAGTGGTGAAGAAGTTGTCTTCATTGTCAAACTTCGGTGTATAGATCAGCGTATGCTTGGTCTTAAACGATACGTTCTTACCCGAGCTCTGCTCTGAGCGGTTTACACTCTCATCGGCCCAGCCAAGTGTAGAGAGTTCACGCGGATAGAACATATCGGTATAGTCATTAAATACCGCCATGCTCACCTGTCCATTATAGTTGAGCTGATGTCCATTAGCGTCGGGGCTGAGCAATTTGTACTGCATCTCAAACAGGGCATTCAGGTTGTATGAGCGATAGTCATTCTTAGCCAGATTGGCTACAGCTACGGGATTGATGCGCTCGCGCTGGTCTTTCAAGGCCTCAGGCACTGACTGCAGAGCCATGTAGTACTCACCGGTAGAGTTGCCATCAGCATCTTCGCGATAGATAGCCATATTGGGCATCTTCAGATAAGCCGCGCCTAACATACCTATATCCGTATCATTCTCCTTATAGGGATAGTTACGGGCATTATCGGTATAGGTCAGCGAGAAGTCAGAGATAATCTTGATACGGTCTGACACGAAGTAGTCGAGGTTCACACGAGTAGAGAAGCGGTCAAGGCTCTGAGCGATGATAGAGCCAGACTCAGTATCATAACCTCCCGACACGCGGAAGTTTGCCTTCTCACCTCCACCCGAGAGTGACAGATAGTGAGAGTGCTTCATACCGATCTGCTTCACTGCATCTACCCAGTTGGTATTGTTGTTATACATCTGATACTCTGAGAATGAGGGATCATAGTTGAGTTCACTCAGGTTAGCAGCAGCATCATTCAACTGAGGATTAAAGTATGCCTCCTTCATAAACATGGTGTAGTCATCACCATTGAGCATACGTATACCGTCGGGCTGGTAAGTGAGGTTCATACCATACGAGTAGGTCACTCGGGTAGGACCGCGCACACCACGCTTAGTCTTGATAGAGATGACACCATTGGCACCCTGTGAGCCCCACACTGCTGTAGCGGCAGCATCTTTCAGTACGTCAATCTCCTCGATATCATCGGGGTTTACACAAAGCAGCTCGGCAAACTTCTCCTGGTCTGCACTGGCGTAGTCAAAGTCATCGTTTCCAGTGGTCTCAAAAACGTTACCATCCACCACGATGAGAGGTTCTGAGTTTCCATTGATAGACGACACACCACGCAGACGCATGGTAGTACCACTACCCAGGTTACCCGAGTTCATCACGATGTCAAGACCCGCGATACGTCCCTGCAGAGCCTCGTCTACGGAGGTAAAGTTAAGTCCCTCAAACTCTGACATCTTCAGATTCTGTGCAGAGATAGACATCTCACGCTCAGGGATATCCAGTCCGCCGGTATTCTTTTTCTTTACGGCGTTGATGACAATCTCCTCGATCAGGTTCTCATCCTTCATGACGATGTTGAACACTCTGCGCTCGCCGATAGTGAGTATCTCGGTCTTATAACCGATGTAAGAAATCTGCAGTTTGTCGTTAGTATTCTTCACACGCAATGAGAAGTTACCATTCATATCCGTAGTGGTAGCCTCTACGAAACGTCCGGTCTCGTCTACCTCCACGACATTCACCATCATCAGTGGTTCTATAGCGTCGGACACTGTACCCGTAACTATCACTTGGGCCAAAGCTGAAGATATGCTCACCGTGAGCATCACCATCAATATATATAGTCTGTTTCTCATAGCCATTATTCAATTATAGAGAATTGTTGTTTGAGGCGCTCCACCTTCTCCTTATATCCCACTACTTGGTCTTTGTGATGATAAAGCGCATCCTTCACGTGGTGTATCACGGCAAACGAAGAGGTCTCTATCAGCTTTGACTGCTGCAGATCACTTGCGTCAAAGAGATAGTCACGTGTCATGATGTTATAAAGCTTAGGATCCTCAGTGAGCACCTTCTGCACATTGCCAGCGCCATCAGTCACAGTCAGGTCTGAGTTGGTACCCACCACGCTAAGGCGACAGAATGTACCAGTCTCCTCATCCAAGGTGCTGGTCTCATAGTTACCCACATTATGTCCTCCACCTACGTATACCGAGTTGTCCTGTATGTGATAGTTGACAAAGTCTGCGATGATAGCTCTGATAGAGTCGCGGTAGTCGTCCTCATCAAAAGAGTAGTTCTCCTCTTGCGAGAGGATAAACTCCTCGGCCTGCTCCATCGTGGGCAGACCAGCTGCTATAGCCTCACGCACGGCCTCGTTTGAGGGTATATATATAGTATAGTGGTAGGTATTGAATGCCTCTACCGTCTGACCGAACGAAGCGAAATCTTCATCCACATAGAAGGCTCCCGACTCGCCCATCAGCTTGTGAAACTCATAGAACGGTCCAGGGTTAGCCTCATCGCCCGCCTGTGCTGTGATAGCCGAGTAGGCCGACTGCAGTGAGGTCATCATCACATCAGGCACGATGTAGGTCTTACCATTACCCTCCTTCGTCTGGTCCTTGATATTATCCAATGTCACATGTATGGGCATCTCCTTCTCGATCTGATAGCCACCATATACATTATATCCACCCTGCGGGCTCACATCTACGCGCACCGTACCGTTAGCCTTGTTGCGATAGTAGAGCTTGCCATCGTGACTGAGGTCGATGGTGTCTACGATGATGTGATAGTCAATGATGTCTTCCAAGCGGTCATCCACCTGCGCCAAAGTAGGAGCCGTAGACTTCTCGGCACCCTTGGTACCCGACTCCATATCGTACTCATAGGCTCTGGCCTTCACGCGCTTGCCCTTCTCATCATAGTAGAACTCCCACACCTCGGGTTCGCCCTTAGCCACTGACAAGGGGTCCACATAAGCCTTGAAGGCATCGTCGGTGGGGAGGATAAAGCTATAGTATGAGTCCATAGAGAGCAGATAAGCATCGAATCCATACTGCTCGATAGCCCAGCGCATAATCTTCATATTCTCATTTACCAACGTCGGAGCTGACACTGCTACATACGATACTGGTGGGAACACGCGGTTAGTGACGAATACCACACCATTACAGCAGAGGATAGAGCGTACCACGTCATCCTTCTCGATACCCATCTCGACCTGTCCATCATTCTTGACCTGACTGAACTTGCTCGGTACTGATGCCACGAACGAGGGTTTCATGTGGTTATTGACAAAGTCGTCGATGACATAGTTGGGGACATTCTCCCATGTACCGAAGCGGTCTTTCAGGAACTCACCGCCACCACCATTCCAGTAGGCATTGAGCGCCTCATCAGAGGGGACAAACATTACGCCCATGTCCTGATGCATCGCCACGATGTTAGAGCTGGTGAAGGTGTTCCATCCCGGATCAAACTTAAGATAGCTATCCACCAATGTGTCAGCAGGAGCAGAGATCTGCACCCCGCTCGTAGTAGAGGTGATATAGTTGCCACTGAGACCCGTATTGTGTCCGTGCGTAGCAAGGTACTTCTTCACATACACCGAGTCAGTGCCTCCATACAGGCGCTGGTACTCGAGCGAAGCGGTGCGGCTGTAGTAGGGAGCAGCGAAGCGATTGAGCAATTGGCTAAATCTGGTCACCGCGGAATCCGTCGTCACCACCTCAGCCATATTGGTCAGCGGAGTGATGAGGCGCTCCATGCGATGTACTACACCATTCTTACACTTCAAGTTAGGCTCTGCGATGCGTACGCCATTGACAAAGACATCACTCTTGTTATATACATAGCTGGAGTCTTGACCCGTGATGATGATATAGTCCTCGGGGCTAAAGTTATTGGCCACGAGATAGTCGTGTGTGAAGTTCACAAGCGGAGCCGGTGAGTTGTCCTTGAGCAATACCAGGCCATCGGCACGGAAGCTATCCCAGTAGGGCGACTCCGGCAATGCTGTGCCAGGCATCTTATACAGATCATCATATATAGACACTGCCGACGTGCGTCTGATAGTGCGTCCCTCGAGACGGCCCGATGCGTAGCCCAGCATATCTGAGAAGTACACATTATTGAGCATCGAAGAGTTGAGCAGCAACTTCTTATGCGAGTCACTCAGTTCGTCATACGACGATACCCCCCAAGCATTGTTGGCAAAGAAAGCATCGAACGTAGCGTCATCTACGACAAACAACGTCTTACTACCCGTCTTAGACAACACCTCCGTATAGTCCAAGTCATTGATCAGGCGTACGAAGTAGGTATACGTACCCTCCTCATCGAGAAACTCATAGATACTCTCGCCCAGCCACGTAGGTTCCTTCTCATCGAGATAGTAATCCTCCCTACAAGAGGTGCATAGCACACACGCCACCATCATGGGCAGCAGCCACCACCTTTGGGCTGTTTTTTTCGATCTGTTTTTCATTTATAGTATATGTTTTTACAATTTCTTCACACAAAAGCGACTAATCCGCCATTTCAATCTGCAAATTTGCAAAAAAAACTTTAATTTCACGAACAAAAGTTCACTTTTTCTAACACAAAATATTTTATCGTTGTGTCGCGCCTCAACTATGCAGGTAAAAGTTAGCTAAGTCCCCAGCAAACATTAAGGTCTTTTACCCTAAAATCCCCATTTTCCAGGTGACAAAAGTTTATTTTTGGGGTGGCATGGCAGAGCTCATAGCTCAATGCTCATCGCTCATAGCTCAAGGCTCACAGCTCATAGCTATTATACAAAGTACTATTTTGCTCGCACTAAGCGAAAAATATTTTTTACTTAGTACTATGTTTTATACTATTTTGCTTTACGCTCGAAAATCATAGGTTCGTTTTTTAGAAAAGGGCTATTCGTTTTTTAGAAAACACAAAGGCCTTTTCTTGCAATCGAACCTGCGTTTTTTACATCAAAGCTGTTTGGCAAAATTATCAGAGCTGTCCTCGAGAAAAATCACAGGCCTTCGTTGCAAAAAATGCAGCTGTCCAATTCGTCAAGTGTATACATCGAGTAAGAAATTTCTACACATGCAATAAAATTATTACGCACCTGCAATATATTTTTTACGTAAGTTAGATATAAGGCTCACGTTTAATAAAGCCCGGAGGCGAATTATCAATTATCCATTATCCATTGTCCATTAGCGAGCTCCGCTCGCTCTGCCATGCCACCCCAAAAATAAACTTTTGTCACCTGGAAAATGGCTATTTCGCATAGGTCATTCGTCCCAAAACCACGAATCCATCGGATTTTACTAATTTTCCTAAGAGCAGATGGAGGCCACCCACACGGGCAGCCTCCATACATCTTTAGACATTACAATCTATATAAAGTGAGTGTTATCATTACTGCTCCAAGTACTTCCTAATTGCCTGTAGAGTTTCTTCTTCATGTGCTCCACGCTTGAGTATGGTGCCATCGGGACCCAAGAAGATGATGCTGGGTATACCAGCTATACCGCAGGACTCAGATGGTACACGACCTCCGTTTATAATCTGCGGATAAGGGATACCAAGTTCTTTGGCAGCCTTTTCAGCATCTTCAGGGTCAGTGTTGCTATCAATGCCAAGAACGATGAGGCCTTTGTCCTTGTACTGCTTATGCAACTTAGCTATCTCGGGGATTCCTCTACCGTTATTTCTGTTTCCGCGTGATGACCAGAAGTACATCAGTACATACTGTCCGCGTCCCGCATAGTCAGACAAGCGCTGTACCTTGCCTTTATACTCTACCTCAAAATCGGTATACATGTCACCTTCTCCCTTGCCGGATAAGCGTTTTCTCCTTTCCACCCCACCTTTAAGACCGCTTGAATAAAGCTGAATGAAGCTGCCAGGTGTAAGCTCTTGGTGAGTATTATCGATGATAGATATAAGCTCTTCATCAGTGAGTAGTTGCTGTATGCCGATATTTTGAATCAGCGCTGCAGGGACAAGTGTCTGTTTGTGTTGCTGGATAAATGCTGTAATACGCTGCAGCTTCGCTTGTGGACTATCGGTAGTTTCCTTTAGATAGCACAATTCGTTATACATGGCATCATTGAGCGGAGTTCCTTGTATGTTGCCTTGCTGAAGATTGTTCACGATAATGTTTCCGTCTTCGAGCACCAATATTTGTGACCAATATTCCGTCTTACCGTCCACTGTAAGCTGGATTATGAGGTTGGTTTCTAATTCACACTTCATAATACTTTTCTTTAGAGGTCCGTCTATTGAGCCAGACAGCCTAAACGCGCCGTTAGGATTTACTGCAGTTCTTCCACTTAAAATATAGTCCCCATATGCAATGAAAACAGAGTCTGCAGTGACATTCCCATTGTAACGACTGAGAACATCGTTGACATTACCTGTAACTGTATAATGAACAGTTTGGTTGCCACATGCCCCCAGCAATAGTGCTGTGACAAGGGCGATAAATAGTTTTTCCGTCTTCATAGTTTTATATCATTAATATTGTTTCGTTCCGAGCATTTTCTCGAGTCATTGCAAAGGTAAGTATTATATGGCGAATAAAATGAGGAAATTCCCTCAAAGTTTTGGGGAAATTTCCTCAAAGTGCCCAAAATGAAGTAGACAGTAGATTATAGTAAATCAATATACTCTCCCTATCTATACATAAAGACCACGCCGGAACTTCACAGCCCCAGCGTGGATTGGTCTGACCTAATTATTAACTTATGTCTCTTATTTACGATTATTATTTCTTTAGACTGAATGCAATAGGCATTGTGTATCTTACGCTTACAGGTTCACCGCGTTGCTCGCCAGGCTTCCACTTAGGCATCAAGCCTACGACACGCATGGCTTCTGCATCCAGTTCGGGATTTACTCCCTGTTTAATGGTGATGTCTGCAATGCTACCATCTTTCTCAATCAAGAATTCTACGATGACCTTGCCTTGAATACCCGCCTTACTTGCAGCTGTAGGGTACTTGATATTCTGCGAGAAGAACTTGTAACACTCTCCCATACCACCAGGATACTCGGGCATACGCTCCACTACAAAAAAGCTTTCTTTTTTGCCTGTATTTGACATGACCTCTTTAGGAGCTTCATCTGCAGCAGCTTCCGTCTCTTCTTGTGGAGCATAGCCAACAACTGACATTTCGGGAAAATCCAACACCGCTTCGCTAAGAGCTATCGTCATTGATCTTGCACCACCTTCAGGTACGATGACCGAAAAATCTTGCATGCCGACAAAAGAAAACTTCAGTACATTACCTTCGTAGGTGTCGAGAGAGAATTTTCCTTTTTCAGAGACTACACCACCCAAAATGCGCGGATTTCCAGATTTCATTACATATACATTTACGCCAGAAAGAGGTTTACCACTCTTTGCGTCAACGATTTTTCCAGAGACCTTGACCTTCTTTCTTGCATCAACGGAACTAATACCGTCTTCGCTAAGTTGGTTAGATACTTCTGGAGTTGCAAATGCACTGAGCAAAATAATTACCAAAGGTAAAATGTAGAGCGCCTTATAACGCTTCCACAAACTGGGGGATTGGTTCTTCATCATAACAATACGATTTTTAATAAAACAATGGTTGAAATTATTCGCAAAAGTATATTTCCCTACTCCAACGGCCGTTTTGAGTAGTAGGGTCTGATACTCACTTATGGTGACGCCTTGGCACAAGACGTAGTCGTCAGCCTCATATTCGTGTACGTCGCGCAGGCTGGCACCCAGCATGTAGGCAAAGGGATTGTACCACTGGATGGTCTGCACGAGCATGAGCAGCAGGATATCCCAAGAGTGGTGGCATAGCACGTGGCCGCGCTCGTGGAGCAGTATCTCGTGGCGATGGTGGTGGTAGTCGTGCTCGCTGATGACGATATGGCGCATCCAGCTGCAAGGGGCTACATCGTCGGCATGGCAGTGGATGGTGATGCCGTCCTCGACGTCGCTCCACAGGCAGCCTCGACGGATGAGGCGGTGCATGCGGGCAAACTGCCATAGACGGATGATGAGCATGATGAGAGCGCCTATGACGTATAGGTGACATAGCCAAGGGATGAGGCGGAAGGGCTGATGGCTCACCTCGGTGGTGATCATAGGCTCCATGGTGGCGGTGACACTAATCGGGGTGGGTACGTCTGCCTCAACGACCTGCGCTGTAGGCAGCGAGGGCAACGAGGAAAACAGCTCGCCCGGGTAGAGGGCGTGGAAGTCGCAGAAGGGCAGCACCAGCGAGAGCACCATGATGGCGAGCAGGGTGAAGCGGTTTTGACGGAAGAAGCGCTCCTTGCGCAACAGCAGCGTATAGGGTGCATAGAGCAGGGTAAGCACCAGGGTGGTGCTGACGAGGAACGAAGCCACGTCGCTCACGGGGAGGGTGAAGTCATTGATCATAGGTCTTCCTCCTGAGCTATGAGGTCCAACAATTCCTTAATCTCCTCTATCGTGAGGTTCTCCTCCTTGACGAAGAAGCAGAGCATACTCTTGAGGCTACCGCCAAAGAGGTTCTTCTTGGTCTCCTGCATGGCCTTGCGGGCATACTCGGCACGTGTGAGCTTGGCAATGTACATGTGGGTCTTGCCCTCGCCCTTGTTCTTGAAGTAGTCGATGTAGCCCTTCTCGTAGAGCACCTTCAGGTTGGTGGCTACGGTAGTGTAGGCTGGCTTGGGCTCCTCATAGCGGTCGAGGATGTCCCACACGCAGGCGGAGTGGTTGATGTCCCAAAGGATGGACATGATCTGAAACTCGATTCTCGTAAGTGTATTGTCTCTCTTTCCCATCGGTGTAGTGTATTTGTGTTACAGGCTTTCGCCTCATTGCACCAACAAAGTAAAGAAAAGCTAGATGAATTCAAAGCATGACGGAGCGAAAAACTTCCGTCTGTGCCCCGTTTTTAACGAATTTTAATCGAAATAGAGTGAAATGGAGAAGGCTGGGTACTGCTTTTTTATCACAAATGTAGACTGTGACAATTAACTTGCGCACTAGAAACATAAAAGCTTTCTTAATCCAAGTATTGTTTATTTGCTCGCTTAATCGTACCTTTAATTTGCTGCGCAACTTGAAGGTAAGCTGCACTCGTTGAAAATAAAGCTTGCTTTATTCACTCGTTTGCATTACCTTTGCATCTATCAAAAACAAATAATAATTAAAAACGCCTATTAACATTTAAGAAATACGTACTATGGAAAAGATTATCGGACTTATCGATGCTCCATTCACACCATTCTATCCCGATGGTGAGGTCAACTACGAACCCATACCCGCATACGCTGCTATGCTGCAGAAGAACGGACTCAAGGGTGTATTCATCAACGGATCATCTGGCGAAGGATACATGCTCACCGAAGAGGAGCGCATGAGCTTGGCAGAGGCCTGGATGAAGGCTGCTCCCAAAGACTTTAAGGTCATCGTACACGTGGGTAGCACTTGCGTGAAGAGTGCTCGCCGCATGGCTGCTCATGCCCAGCAGATAGGAGCCTTCGGCATAGGTACCATGGCACCTCCCTTCCCCAAGATTGGCCGTATTGAGGAGCTTGTAAAGTATTGTGAAGAGATAGCATCGGCAGCGCCCGACCTGCCCTTCTACTACTATCATATCCCGGCATTCAACGGTGCATTCCTCTCTATGGTAGACTTCCTCAAGGCTGTAGATGGCCGCATACCTAACTTTGCTGGTATCAAGTATACCTTTGAGAGCATCTACGAGTACAACCAGTGCCGCCTCTATAAGAATGGCAAGTATGATATGCTCCACGGACAAGATGAGACCATACTGCCCTCACTCGCTATGGGTGGCGCACAAGGCGGCATAGGTGGCACGACCAACTACAATGGATGTAACCTGGTAGGTATCATCGATGCATGGAACGCTGGTGACATAGAGAAGGCACGCGAACTGCAAAACTTCTCACAAGAGGTCATCAACGTCATCTGCCACTATCGCGGCAACATCGTGTGCGGTAAGCGCATCATGAAGCTCATCGGTCTCGACCTGGGCCCCAACCGTACTCCGTTCCAAAACATGACTGATGCCGAAGAAGAGGCTTGCCGCAAAGAGCTCGAAGCCATCAACTTCTTTGACCGATGCAATAAATTCTAAATCATCAAGAGTGAAGAGTTAGGGTAAGCTCCCTCGCTCTTCGCTCTTCACTCTTCGCTCTTCACTTATAACTCTTCACTCTTATGAACCTCCAACAGTTAGAGTATATCGTGGCGCTCGACAAGCACCGCCACTTCCAGAGAGCCGCCGAGTCGTGCGGCGTGAGCCAGCCCACCCTGAGTGCACTGATACAAAAGCTCGAGGAGGAGCTCGACCTCACACTCTTCGACCGCAAGAGTCATCCCATCTGCCCCACTGATAGTGGACGTGCTGTCATTGACCAAGCCCGTGTGGTACTATACCATGTGGCTCAGCTCAAGGAGATGACTCTCAAGGAGAAAGAGATAGGATGTGGCACCATACGCATCGGTGTCATCCCCACCGTAGCGCCCTACATCTTGCCACGCTTGTTCAAGCAGATGCAGCAGATGTTCCCACAGATAGAGCTGAAGGCCTATGAGCTGCGCACCTCTGTCATCATCGAGCAGTTGCGCAAGGCCGAGCTTGACATGGCTATCCTCGCCACCCCACTGGAGCAGCCCGACTTCCTCGAGATACCTCTCTACTATGAGAAGTTTGCCGCCTACGTAGCGCCCACCGAAGAGATATATGAGAAAGAAGAGATAGCTGCGCATGAGATGCCCACCGAGCACCTATGGGTACTCAAGGAGGGACACTGCATGAGAAATCAGGTGTTTAACTTCTGTCAGACTCAGTCGGCCTACTCTACCTCATACGAAGCAGGCAGCATCGACACCCTTATCAAGATTGTCGACGAGAACGGAGGCTATACCGTCATCCCCGAACTACACCTGCCGCTCCTCCATGAGGGACAACAGGCACATGTACGCCAGCTCTCAGCCCCCACTCCCGTGCGTGAGATATCGCTTGTCATCCGCCAAGACTACGTACGCGAGCGCCTTGTCAACTCAGTAGCAGATGCCGTCAAGGCCATCATCCCTGAGAGTATGCTCGACGCACGATTAAAGAAATTTGCCATCAAGCTATAAAGCCGATGGCAAATCTCAAATGACTATTCATAAGGGGTGGCACACTGGTGTCACTCCTTTCGCATTTTATAAGCAATCCACACCGCCACTACGATGTAGGCAGCTGCACCGATGATGCCTGTAGGCACGGGACCTACGAAACGGTCATATGCCATAGGATTGGCAATGAAGAGTACGCCGATAGAGGCTGTACCATTCAGAGCACCATGCGCAAATACGGCAGGCAAGCAGCTCTCAGTCTTCAAGGTGACGTATGAGAAGAGCGTGCCACACACGATGCAAAAGACACACATGGCAATGATGCCCCACCACGGATAACCAGGATAGTTCATACCATAGTTGTGTCCGGCCACAATGATGGGAGCATGCCAGATACCCCAGATAAAGCCGGTGAGCAGTACGGAAGGGATGAACTTCATACGCTGTGCCACCTTGGGCAACAGGTAACCACGCCAGCCCCACTCTTCGCCAAAGCAGGGGATGAAGTTGAGCAGCGGCGCCAAGCACATGAGCACTACCTGCGTCGCCCAAAATGCCGCGGGAGGTATAGGCTGCGTAGCCATCATAGCATTGTAAGAGGTGAGGGTAAACTCCGAAGGGCACACCGCGAAGTAGATGACTGCACCAATAATGGTCAGCACCATAGGGCCAAACCATCCGATAAGGTAGTAGCGTACATTGCCCTTGAGATTGAGGCGAAGCATCGCATTCTTGAATCCCTCACGAGTAACAAGGCGGGTGATGAGCACTCCGATAGCAGGGAAGAACATCAGCACGGCAGTGAGAGCCGTATTGATGAGTGTCTCTTCGGTAGTAAACGATGCTGCATCGCGTCCCAGCGTGCGAGGCCAGATGAGTGCGATAGTCCATGCATAGGTCATCGCAAAGGTGATGAGGAGAAATAGCCAAATGCGGCGAGTCTCCAATTTCTTTTCATTTTCCATAATCAATAGACCCCCTCTGCCCTTTGGGAACTCCTCGGGGAAACTAAAGTTTCCTTCGTCGCAACCGACGCTTTCATACCGCGTCGGCTATGGGGAGAACTTTCCAGACAGTTTACCAAGGAGGCATGGTTTTTAATTATTATTTATCACGATTATTACTTAACTCCATTACTTTGCCTCGCTCCCCATAGAGGGGGAGCTGTCCGAAGGACTGAGGGGGTCTTTTATCCCAAATACACACCATCTCACGAAAGGTATCCTGCGCAGCACCTCCCACAACACGACAGAGCCCGCAAAGGTTGCGATGAGGGCAAGGGAGTAGATAAGCCACAGAGGAAGCTCCGTACCCTTGAGCAGCAGACACGAACCGGTACATACGGACATATGCACGATGTAGAGGCCGAAGCTACTGCGCGTCATATACTGCGCAAAGGGCGTAGTGCTATCGAATCGACGTTTGAAAAGCCCGAAGAGGGACATCGAGGCATATCCGCAGTAGAGCATACACGACAAACTCTGCAACGCTGCAGGCGAGGTATAGTCCTTGCTATAGAACTGCACGCAGAACAACACTCCCCAACAAACTGCGCACAACAGATTCCCCCTACACTCATCAGCCAAAAGACTGTGTAGACGTTCACACGCAAACAGGTAATATCCCCCTAAGAAGGCTGTAAAGTAATAGATTGGGCGATAGAGATTGAGGAGTCCGTCAAGAGCGCCAGGTTCGTCAATCTGTGTCTGCGCCACCAGACATAATAGCAAGAAGAGTGAGCGCGGTACATATGTCAACTTGGTGTCTGACATCTTATCCAGCCATGCCTCTACCCTATCGGCATCCAGCACCTTGCGCACCACGAGCAGCAAAAGAGAGAACACATAGAGGTCTTGGATAAACCACAAGGGCCCCGTGCCACTAACCACAGCGATAAGGTATTTTGCCACGAAGGGCATATCGGCAGGCATGGCATCCCAGCCACCTCCAGCAGTGATATTGAGTGCGCCGAGCGCGCCACCAAAGACAAGCAGGCCAAGTGTAGAGGGCACGAGTAGCTTGCGGGTACGCTCACGGAAAAACTCCCTTGCCGTACGACTCTTCAGCGCATAGCGACATGAGGCACCAGCCAAGACGAACATCAGTGTCATAAACCATGGGTAGAGCACCGTACACACGGTGTCCCACCACTGATGCTCGCGAAATCCTCCGATAGCGCCAAAGACGCCCTGAGCATTGAAGTTGTAGAACACATGATAGATTAGCACCAGCACCACAATAACCCAGCGCAGATTATCGATAAAGTAATGACGGGAATTCATAACAGCAAATTACTGTTTTTGACGATTTCCGAGATGATACATCCCGGAGGCAATTATCATTTTTTAATTCTCAATTATCAATTTTTAACAGCTCCTGCGGATAGTTTATCACATACTGCTTGCCGTTGGTGAGGGTTACAAGTGCCAACTCATTTAAGTTGACAACAGACATATAGTAGAAGCCAAACATTCTCTTAAAATACCAACCTGTATATCCGAAGAAGCCTCCATTTCCTATCAAACGAATGCTATGGGCTAATTCGCGCATCGTAATGCTATGAACAGAAGCTATATCCGAGAGGACTTTACTTCCTAGGTAAAACTTTATTATAATCTGTTCCTTCTCAACGTAAACATAGCGTGGAGTACGCAAACCTGTTGCGGTGACCAGTAGGAATATAGCTCCAATAGCAATGAGCCCACCTACAGGCGCATTTCCAAACAATGCTATATAAAAAAAGACTCCCCACAAGGATAAAATGGAAAGCACCGATATCGTGATGACTTTCCAGTCTCTACGAAATTTGTAAATCATATCGTTTCAGTTATTGATTCTCACTTTTTGCCTTCACCTTCTTTGCCCTACCATGCTTCTTCAGCGCCTCAGCAATGATCCATTGCAGCTGGCCATTGGTAGAGCGGAACTCGTCGGCAGCCCATTTTTCGATAGCCGCCAACGTGTCCGCATCGATGCGCAAGACGAAGTTCTTGGTTTTATTTTCTTTCTCAGCCATAATAATAAGAGACCCCCTCAGTCCTTCGGACAGCTCCCCCTCTATGGGGAGCAGCTCCGCAATTCTACAAAGCCCCTCCATAGAGGGAGGGGTTGGGGTGGGTCTGTTTTTTAATGATTCAGCGTACCCGAATTAATCACTGGCTGCGCAGGCTCATCGGCGCAGAGCACTACGAGCAAGTTGCTCACCATGGCAGCCTTCTTCTCCTCGTCGAGGTCCACGATCTCCTCCGATGATAGCTTGTCGAGCGCGAGCTTCACCATCGACACAGCACCCTCTACGATCTTCTCACGGGCGGTGATGATAGCGCTTGCCTGCTGACGCTTGAGCATGATAGCAGCAATCTCGGGAGCATAGGCGAGATAGTTGATGCGAGCCTCTACCACCTCGATACCAGCCATTGAGAGGCGTTCGTTGAGCTGCTTCACCAGCTCCAGATTGATCTCATCAGCGCTTGAGCGCAAGGTGAGCTGCTCCTCCTTCGTATCAGTATCATCATAGGCATAGCGGCCAGCCACCTGACGAAGAGCAGCATCGCTCTGCACACGCACAAAGTTCTCAAAAGCACGCATACGGCTTGCCACTGCGGTGACGCCAACGGTATTGCTTGCCATCGTTTGAGAGTCGATCTCGAAGAGCGCCTTATACGTATCCTTCAACTTCCACACCAGCACCACACCGATCATGATGGGGTTACCCGTGAGGTCGTTCACCTTGATAGGCTCGGGGTTGAGGTTACGAGCACGGAGCGACACCTTCTTCTTGTCCATGAAAGGATTTACCCAGAAGAAACCTGTGCGGAAGCAAGTACCCTCATACTTACCGAAGAACACCATCACACGCGCCTCATTAGGCTCCTGAGTAGTAAAGCCAATCAAGTGGAATATCCAAGCCAGGCCGAGCACCGAAGCACACACGCCGCCCACCACCTCGGGGATCCATCCATTTACAGCACCTACGATAGACAGCACCACTGCTGCTACCATCAGCAAGTTGAGCAACAAAGCCACAAAGCCATTCATCACAAAACCATTGTAATCTCTTTCTTTCGTTTCCATAGTTCTTATTTTTAGTTGTTAAACAATCATTACATTACGCCCGTTTCAGTAATATCATTTTGATATCACAAAGATAGTGATTTAAAAATTGATTTTACAAATATTTTGGTAAGAAAATTAAAATAATACTCAAAAAAAATAAGGACAGCCCTATCACATAGACTGTCCATTATCAATTAACAACTTCGTTGTTGAGCTTCGGCTGCGCTCGCTGCAAAAGATAAGCCAGCTTCTCTCTTGCTCACTGGCACGAACCTTATCAATTATCAATTATCAATTGCCAATATCCCCTACTACCTTCGCACGATTCCAGTTGTCGGCTTTGCGGTATAGCTCCTCTGAGCCTTGTGGTACGTGTAGAGTGATGTTCTTCTTATTATATATGGGTGGTATGCGCTGTGGCACGGGGGAGTAGTTATATACATCGGTGAGGCTATCGCAGTCAAAGAATACATACTCACCTATCTCCTCCACCGAGGCGGGTATGTGTATCTCCTTCAGGCTTGTGCAGTGCCAGAATACGCCACGGTCTATCTTGGTCAATGTCGAGGGTAGCGATACCTCTTTCAGACTTGTGCAGATGGCAAAGGCATCGAGCCCCAGTACCTCTACACCTTCGGGGATGATGAGTTTCTCCAGCTTACCACACTTCACGAATGCCTTTTGTGGTATCTCCTTGATGTTTGTGGAGAGTTGAAGATTTATTAAGTTTTCTAGCATTTCGAAACTGCTCGCTCCAATCTTCTCAACGCTTTTAGGTAGATGTACCAATTTTAGTCGATTACACCGTCCGAAGGCATTGAATCCAATCTCCCGAATACCCTCAGGAATATAAACAGATTTCATATGACGCCCGCCATATGCTTCCGCCTCTACTGCTACTGTGCGATATTCCTTGCCCGCATTGTCGTACACCTTGTCATGGATGTAGAGATTCTCAAGTCGTTTACCTCCTACCGCCATGCAGATGAGACTGTCTTTAGAGAGTATTCGGTAGTAATTTCGTTCATAATAGATATCATAGTCAGGTTTTCTGAATCTCCACCTAAGTTCCAATAGCATTGTCCTATAATGGTCGGTCTTGCTATAGTGCGTATATCCTATATACAGGAACATCGCAAGAGTAAATGTTATCAGTATGCTACGCATCCATCTGCGCTTTTGTACGATGGCTCTGATGACCTCGTCCACATTGTCATAGCGGTCTTGCTTAGCTATTGCGCTACATTTCTCGATGACGCGTCGCAAGCGCTTGGGTACATCAGCACACGTCACCTCCATCACATACCTCATCAGCTGTCCCAGGGCATAGATATCGGTGCGCTCATCTACCTCTCGGACATCGCCCATCTGTAGCTCGGGTGCCGCGAATGCCTGCGTAGTGCCTGCCGTATGGCTATAGGCATCGGCAAAGCAAAACCCGAGGTCAATGATTTTCACATCGCTATTCACCTGCGTCAGCATCACATTCTCAGGCTTCAGATCCAGGTATGCCACATGAGCTTCGTGTAGCGCCTTCAGTCCGCGTAGCAATTGCAGAAACAGTTTCTCAAAGTTACGCCTGCTTGCGAAATACTCTGGCTCCTGTGCCAACTTCTCTTCGAGCGTACGGCCATTCACCAGCTCCATTAGTATGTATAGTTCCTCGGCATCCTCATCGATAGCCTCGTATCGTACGATATATTCGTTGCTGATGCTACGCCCCACCTCATACTCCTTTTGGTAGGCCGAGCGGTATCGCCAGTCGCTCTTGAGCTCGGGGCGCAGGCGCTTCACAAAGTACTCCTTGCCCTCAATGCGCACACGATAGGCCAACGATGTAGCGCCGCCGAAGGGCATAAGCTCCACGCGGTCAAAGCCCTCGCTCTCGATGATGCCCGAGGTGAGCGCCTTACTATTTCTTATCAGTATGCTCAATGCTGCTTAATCCTCTATTCTAAACTTCACTCCATTCTTGCGGCCACATACATAGCTGGTCTGTTCGCCACCCTCATGCACGAGTCCCGACAGATGCATCGGCTCACCCTCGACGATAAGTCCGCATCGGAAGGTGTCGCCCACGCTCAGCTTGCTATTCACCGACTCCACTACGGTAAACACCTCATAACCCTCGTGGCGTACGATCACCACACGGTCGGGCTGCCACATCAGTCGTATCTTCGTACCCTTGGCCAGTGAGTTGGTGACGAGCGAGTTGTTTTTCAGGAAGTCGCTCTCCACCTCTCCTGCAGCGCTCGAGTGCTTATAGTAGGTCATCCAGTCGGTGTATCCCACATATAGTGCCAGCGCATTCAGCGTCGATAGTCTGGGCTGTCTCATGTTCTTCTCGCCCAGGTATCCCCAAAATCTCTTCAGTGTCATCGCGCTGATGCGTACCTTCATCGTTTCGAGCAGATGGGCGGCCAGGTGATCAAAGTCACATGTGGTCTTCATCTCTCTGCCCACGGTCTTCTCCACAGCTCCTCTCAGTGCTCCGTATATCTCTTCTATCGTTCTCATCAGTGAGTGTCGTTTCTTTTTTGCAAAAGTAAGCAACATTTCTCAAATACAGCCTATCTCCGCCCACTAAAAATAATGCGAAGTGTTGAATGTACCAAAGTGTACCAAACACGCGAACCATATCGGTGTTTTAATAGAGTCCAAATTATTCTGCCGAGGGGCAATGATATCCCTTGGCAGAAATGTACCTTCCACACATATTTATCACTGATTATCAGCATCTGTACGCTATATAATGATTCGCGTTTACCCCCTGGCAGTGGCTTTTTGAATTGAAAATTGAAAATTGAAACAACCAACCTTCATTCTTCACTTTTAACTCTGCCCTCACCCTTAACCCACCTTTCGCAGTAACCATAAGCGTCGATTATCCACACGCACCTGCCGTGCACCTATCTCCTTGAGGTACCAGCCGAAGGTGGTGCGCTCGATGCCCTCCATCGCTGCGGGCGACTTCTCGCGCAAGCAGTCATATACATGAGCGGCAGGCCATAGCACCTGCTGGCGCTCCTCTTCGCTGGTGGGCACCTCGCAAGGCTCGAAGGTACGACGCAGCAGATCCCACACGCCACGGTTGGTAGAGAAACCCTGGTTGTGGGCCTCGATGAGGCGTGTCTCGGCATCGTCAAACCAACTGCGCTCGCCCGCGGCAAGAGCAGCCAAGGCCTGGGCATAGAGCTGGGCATGGTCTACAGGCGTATCCACATCGATGGGAGCCTGCAGCTCTATGCAGATGAAGCGGCGACTACCCGTCTCATCACGCAAGAGGTAACGGCGGTTGCTCGTCGCCACGAACGAGGCCATACGCTCCAGCTCCTCCATCTGTCCGCGGTGAGGACGCTTCAGCGATATCGTGGCCAGCTGCACGAGGTTCTTCAGCGTAGCCATACGTGTAGTAGAGAAGCGGTCGAGCTCGTCTACATTGATGAGCCAGTACGAGGCCATACGGCGCAGACAGGTCTCCTCCTGTGCCAGGTTGAAGGTGTCGGTATAGAACATCTGCAAGGTGGGTGGCACGATGAGCTTGGCAAACTGACTCTTGCCCCATCCCTGTTGCCGACTGATGATGAGCGGGCACACGCTATTGCCATACCTGCCGAGACGCCCCTGCACCTGTGCCACCATACCTAATAGCCAGCGGCGTAGCCATAGCAGCTGCTGCTCGTCGCTTGTGATGCGGCGAAAGAGCGCATCGATATGGTCACAGCCATCCCACTGGGGCAGTGCATCGAGGTAGCTACACACGGGATGATAGAGCGGTATCCCCTTATGCCCCCTCACCACGGTGCGCACCAGGTAAGGCTTGTTCAGCCCGATGCCTGCATGCTGCATCTCCATCAGCAGGGTACAGCACAGCTCATCATTGAACGCGTGCCACGTAGCGCCAGCATTACCTCGCTCGCGCAGCTCGTGCTCGCGGCTCAAGCGATTGTAGCGCACGTTGTAGTGCTCCATGACATACTCTTCGGCACGAAGCAGCGATGAGTCATTCTTTGAATTGAAAATTGAAAATTGAGAATTGAAAGTAGACTTCAACTCTTCCCTTTTCACTCTTACAGCGTTATCGTCATCGTTATCGTCATCGTTAACGTCAACGTTATCGTTAACGTACACGCCCCGCGTGTCTCTAAGCGCTGCTACTCTTCTTCGCAGCCACTCCTTTACTTCTAACAATAGATTTTTCACATTCATATAAATAGGTATTATAGTCATCGTCATCGTTTGCGTTATCGTTGAAAACATTGTTTTCTTCCGCAAAGTTACAACATAAAAATCCCGATGTCAATACCCCCACCCCCGCATAATGAGGACGGCTTGATGAAATAAAATCTCCTTGTCGTCCCAATAATTTCAAGCTGCACTTCTCTATTATTGATGGCGACCATTCGCACAAATGGTCGCGACCATCCACGCGAATGTACACGTCCATTCGCGCGGATGGTCGCCATCAATAAATATCAATCCTTTGCAAAATGAGAAAAACGCACGTATGCCCTAAGATTTTGAGCTTTGAGCTTTGGGCTTACCTCCAAATGGGAAAAAGTTCACCACTCATAGCTCAAAGCTGGTTAAATTGTGAATTGTCACTCCCAGCCAAGGGGCAAATAAAAAATCGCTATAGCAGGTGTTGCATGAGGCATGGGCACAAAGCGCTATCACGCGCAACTCACCTATTATCAAGAAGAAAGCCCTTGGCAGGCATCCTACAAACGAGGATGCTCTGCCAAGGGGGTATTGAGGGCATTGCCAAGGGACAGCAGATATACGTTCAGAAGAACTCTGCCATCAATGAAAATTCGGTAAATTATGGCGATTTCATTCGTCAATTTGTTGAGGTCCCCACCGTTATCGTTATCATCATCTTCACCAGCAACCACATCTGTTTTATCAAAAATTCTGCATTAATCCATCCGCGAATCGGCAAAAACACCATAATCGGCAGAATATACAGATGCATATTTTGCCGTTTGCCAACTATTTTATATATTTGCGGCAAAATATAGCATAACATGAGCAAGATAGTCGGTAGAAAAAATGAGTTAGAAGAACTTGAAAGATTATACCATAGCGGACGACCTGAATTTGTAGCCGTGTATGGAAGGAGACGTGTCGGAAAAACGTTCTTGATAAAGCAGGCACTGAAGGGACGTATTACATTCCAGCATACAGGAGTGTCACCCGTAGATCAAGAAGGAGAGAAAAATTTGATGAGGACACAACTGGAAAGTTTTTACTACACCTTATTAAGCCACGGATTAGAGGGGTACGCCAAACCCAAATCGTGGTTAGAAGCTTTCTTCCAATTGGAGCAACTATTGATAAAGTTAGACGATGGCTACAGACAAGTTGTATTTCTGGACGAACTACCTTGGATGGATACACCTCGCTCGGGATTCTTATCTGCATTTGAGAGTTTTTGGAACGGTTGGTGCAGTGGTAGGGACAATATAATGCTCGTGGTATGCGGCAGTGCCACTTCATGGATTCTTGGGAACCTCTCTCGCAACAAGGGAGGTCTGTATGGCAGATTGACAGATGAGATAAAGCTATCTCCCTTTACCTTAAAAGAATGCGAAGAGTATTTTGCCGGCGAAAACATTGAACTATCACGTTATGACATAGCACAATCATACATGGTCTTTGGCGGCATTCCTTATTATTTGAGCTACTTCAAGAAGGGGTTAAGTCTCGAAGGTAATGTTGACAATATACTTTTTGGTCGAAACCCGAGACTCAAAGATGAATATAATCGACTGTTCAATGCGATTTTCTCTAACCCTGAAGACAGCAAAAAAATCATCAGACTGCTGGCGAAGAAGCATGTAGGCTTTACCCGTGAAGAGATTGCCAAAGAGACAGGACTACCATTGGGGGGTGGACTGACAGATACGCTTAATGCATTGGCTGAAAGTGATTTCATCCAACGATATAATCCTTATGGCAAAAGCGGAAGAACGATACTTTACAAATTGATAGACAACTTCTCTTTGTTTTGGTTGAAGTATGTAGAGCACAATCAGTCTGACACCAACTTCATGACAGAGAATATGGCTTCAAATATCATGAAGTCGTGGAGAGGCATCGCTTTTGAGGAATTGTGTTGGCAGCATGTCGGACAAATCAAACAAGCTCTTGGCATTGCTGGAGTTGGTTCGACCATATCAGCATGGGGCATCAAAGGAACAGACGAGACTGAAGGAGCACAAATAGACCTTATTATAGCTCGAAACGACAATGTCGTGAATCTGTGTGAAATGAAATTTGTAGGAGGTTCATACATCATTGACAAAGAAGAGGAGGTTAAGCTGAGGAATAGGATCGAAGCCCTTAAAAGCTCGCTGTCATCCAAGCAAACGGTACATCTGACGATGGTTACAACTTATGGAATATCCTATGGTAAGCATAGCGGGGTTGTACAGAAGCAGATCACACTGGATGATTTGTTCCAATAGGACCAAAACTATTCTACTAAGAGGAGCTACAATAGTCAGTGCTTTGTCGCTATATATTTCCACCAAGGGCTACATCGAGCGCCTCCGCCAAGGATCCTACCGCAAGCTGATAAAGCGTGTGAGCAAGAAACTATCACAAGCTGCCTAATTGCCGAACACCACGCATTACACACTGATACCCCATTAGTTACGCGCGCAACTTTTGCCGAAACTTTTGCCGATTCATTGCTGAAGTTTTGCGCAAAAGTTGCGGTGTTTTATACAGACTCTGTATCGGCGCCTACGCCATCATTATATAAAGTCACGCGCGCGAGCCTATATGTACCAAAATGTACCAAGCTTGTTCAGTTTTATTAGAGTAACTTTGCAATGAATAACATTCGAGTCCGCATAAACAGACGAGATAGTAAAGATTTATAAAAAATATTGTTCAATGAAAGAAGCAAAATGTTATGCACCTCCCGAGATGGTGCTTATAGAGGTAGCTATCGAGCAAGGGTTCTTTGCCAGTGATGTAACCATAGGTGGATGGAACGAGGGCGGTAGCCTCGGAGATTATGATATAGATTAATAATTATTCATTTATATATGACTAAGTAATATGAAACAAAAGTTTTTTACTCTTGCAGTTGTGGCAACGATGTTTGCTGCCTGCACACAAAGTGATGAAGTTATCAATCCGGAGATTCCGCAGGAATCACCCATGACTGTTACAGCTGAAGTGGACGAGATGGGAGAGACTCGCGCAGGATATGATGCAAACAACCTCCCCTCTACATTCTACCTCACAGTGACTCAAGGTGCTACCGGATATGATTATTCGAACGTAACAATGGCCCAGCAAAACTCTGGTAAATACACATCTACCACCGAATTGAAGTGGAAGGATGCGACATCTCGTTCTCCATTTGTCAGCGCATACACTATTAATGGAACAAGCATTACTGTTACTACAGATCAAATAACTGCCGACAAAGTGAAAAGCAATGACCTCTTGGGTGCTGTAAAGGCTTCAGGTGCGTCAAGTGATGACGTTACTATCAGCGATGATCAAATCCAGATCAACTTCCGCCACTTGCTCTGCAAGCTTGATGTCACCTATGAGTGGGGAAGCGAGTTTACAGATCAAAACAAGTCTATCGAGAGAGTTATCTATCAAGGCTTCGGCACCAGCGCTACATTAGATCGCACCGCAGCTACTGTCACAGCTTCTGCTACAGGTAACATACAGGGATATGTGAATGGTAGCAAGTCAGAGGCGATTTTTGCACCAAAGAGCAGCAATCCCAAACTGGAAATCGTAGCTAAGATCAATGACGTAGAGCGCACATTTGCTGTAAATGTGACAGCACCCAATGGTGGATTCAATTCAGGCAACTGCTACACTATGAATGTCACCATCGGCGGAAGTCCTGTTTCATCCGTTTCGGCTAATATTAGCAACGGATGGGGCACTACTATTACTGGTGGAAATCTTGCAACAAATTAATAACACTCTTAAATGACAATAAATATGAATAAGACATATAAATACTTAGCAATGGCAGCTCTCGCTCTTGGCGTAGTAGCTTGTCAGCAGGACGATGAGTTCGCATCTCTCCACTCTGATGTCGTACGTATCGCTTCAGCCAATATCGCTGCTGAGGTGGACACTCGTGTAAATACTCTTGAAAATGGTAATGCTTTCGAATTCAACGACCAGATACTTTTGGTAAACGAGAACCGTACCAACAAGAACAAAGGTTTTTATACCTATAAAGGTTCTGCATGGAGCACCTCTGATATGGTACTTTATGCTTCAGGAACAAACACATTCAAGGCATACTATCCTGCACAAGAGAGCTTCGTACTCCCTGTTGACCAAAGCACTACAGAAGGCATCAAGTCAGCAGACCGTATGATAGCTTCTGCAACTGCCACAAAGGGAAATGCAGTAAGTCTTAGCTTCGCACGTCAGATGGCAAAAGTTACGGTAAATGTGACGATGAACACAGAGTACTCATCTACTACTAAAATCTCGTCATTGACTATCAATAGCTATGATGGAAAACAAGTTACTCCATACGGTAGTGACAAATCCTATACCGCTATCCTTACTCCTGGAACATACACCTCTGGCGCGACATTCATCGAAGTCACTGTAGGCGACAAGACAATGACCGTTCCCGTAAACAGCACCCTGACAGGAGGACTCCAAGCTGGTAAGCACTACACATTCTCACTCACCGTGGGCAAGGAGGCTGTCATAAGCAATGATGTCACTGTTAAGTCATGGACAACAACCGCTATTACTGATGGAGAAGCAGAGGAGATAGTAATCCCGTATTTGACATTTGCTGCTATAAATGAACAATATGTAACCGTCAATATCAATGGCACATACGATTTAGGAGATAACTTTGAGTATTCCCTAAACAATGGAGCATGGACAACACTTACAGCTAATACAGCCATAAAATTTGGTGGTACCAACGGTAACTTGCGTTTGCGCGGTAAGAGTAATAACGGTACCGCAACAGATGGCAAAAATTATGCCTATTTCGACTTTACTTATGATAATCACACCGTGAGATGTACCGGAGATATTCGCACATTGGTAGATTATAGTAATTATAACACTGTAAATACTGAAAATGCAAGATTTTGTTCATTATTCGAGAACTGTGATTGTCTGAAATCAACTCCAGATTTGCCTGCTACTAAATTGGCATCATACTGCTATTTTAATATGTTTCATAACTGTAGCAAACTAACCACAACTCCTGCTCTACCAGCTATGACTATGAAAGAATCATGCTATAATAGTATGTTTTGGGCTTGTGATGCTTTAACAACAGCCTTAGAATTACCAGCTACCACCTTGGCTAAGTCTTGTTATGCAAACATGTTTGGTAATTGCAATGCATTGACTAATGTACAGAACATATTACCAGCAACCACTCTGCAAGAAGCATGCTATAAAAGAATGTATTATGGTTGTAGAATGACATCTGCACCAACTTTGCCAGCCTCTACTCTTGTAAAAGATTGCTACAGGGATATGTTTGCTTATTGTGAAAAGCTTAATAATGTCGTTATGTTGGCTACTACAATTCCGAGTAATGAAGATTGCCTTACTTCTTGGTTAGTTTCCTCAACAGATGACGACGGAGATATAAAAAGAAAGCCAGGAACAATCACACTAAAAACTGGAGTAACGTTGCCTACGGGTGAATCTGGTATACCTGAAGGTTGGACAGTTATTCGTCAGTAATATTCCTTAGTTAATAAAACCACAGCAATGTAAAGGACAATGTGTCAAACAAACATATACAGCAATATAGATTTTGGCACCACTCCCGACACATCATATTAGTTATCTGCTGATAATTAAGTAAAACAAGAAATGCGATTTGCAATTAATCAATATGCAAGTCGCATTTCTTATATAGTAATAACAGGTAGAGTCTACTGAGTGTACACTCTTAGTTCTACTATCATCTCTCAGCGTTGATCCCCACAATAGGGGTCACTAAACTCATAAAAAAGAAGCGAGCAGTCATCAGACTACCCGCTTTTTTACTAGCAATACAGTTCGCTTATACGAGACTATACTGATCGTGATTATTCCTCTACGGTCTCATTGCTTGTCTCTACTTCTATGGATTCTGTAGTCTCCACCACCTCTACAGCTGCCTTATTGAAGCAAGAGAGAGGTGAGGGATACTTGGCCCATGCGAGCAGGTTGGTGAGCCAGAGCGCACCGATTACCACTGCCAGCATCACCAGAGAGATGAGGCACTTCTTCCATGTGGGAATGCCCTTCTTAGCATAGGGGTCCTTGAGCTTAAGCTTTGGATACTTGGCAATGTCGGTGAGTGTCTCGCCGAAGGGGATGCTGATCTTTGATGCCGCATTGATAGCCCATCCGTTGGCGTTGAGCAACGGAGCTATATTGCGGCGGCGCAGCTTCATCCATGCCAATATCATCGCAGGACCAGAGATTACGAGCATGATGCCTACGAATGCTGCGATCAGCTGCCACCAACTGAGCTCGAAGATACCCTTGAAGATAGAGGTCAGCATTGTGCCTATCATGCCGACGGCCATACCTATGGCAGCAAAGATACCGGCAAACTTAGCGATATCGAAGGGGGGAGTCGCTGTCTTGCCATCTGTGGCGGCGCCAGCGGCGGGTGCAGCGGTAGGTGCTGCATTGATCTTTGCCGTCACATCCTTCATCATAGCAGCATCCTTGTCGGCAGCGCTCTTATTGATGAGATTCTCGATGGCGGTAGCCATGCGGCGGTAGGGAGACCAGAAGGCCTGTCCTATGCTGATGGGGTTGTCGATAATCTTGGTGATGACAGCATCCCATATGCAACCTTCGTTGTCGTAGTAAATAGCATTCTTACCCACGAAGAGGTCACCGATGTCGCCCACGGTCACCGTAGCTACGATGGTCTGCTTTGTACTCTTGATGGGTGAGGTGCAGTCACAGTACACGAGATACATGCCACTGGCGGCTGCCATTGTGTTGTGCTTGCCCATGTCGGCCACCTTCATACAGAGGCGACACTCGCGCTGGTCGATGATAAGTCGGCCACTCTGGAAGATAGCTGCCACCTTCTTATCCTTGTCGTAGAAGTCGTGGAAGGTGATGAAGTTGCGGAGCAGACGATAGAAGTCGCGATAGATATGCAAAAATCTGTTTACCATCTCGATGCTCTCGGCCTCCTCCTTGAGTGTGGCGTCTTTGGCAATGAGGTCGAGCAACGCCTGTTTCTTGTCGTCAGCGATAAGCTTCTGTATCGCCTCTGTGCCGAGCACCTCTACCTCGCCACCCTTCTTGGCAGCCTTCCAACCGTTATATGCAGCGAAGGTAGCTCCAATAGCCGCCCATGAAGCCTCGGTGAAGGCCTTCTCGGTGGGTTTGACGATAGCTACGAGTGTCTCAAACTGAGCTGCCCATGCGGGGTTGATGGGGGCGTCGATGTCGAGCTCTACCTTGTCGGTGATGCGTGCCAGTGGATATGAAGCTATCTCATCGGTTTTGCCGGTGAGGTTATCGGCGCTGATGCTCTCGATGAGCGCGGTTTGTACGTCGAGCTTTGCAGTGCTCTCGGGAGAGAATGAGGCCAGTTTGGCGCGTACGAAGTAGTCCTTTACTTTAGCGTCGAGAGCATTATAAATCTCTATTGCCTTGTCTGTGTCAGCGCCATAAGGAGCCTCTATAGCAGCAGCCTGCCATGCGGTATAGTCGTTGAGCGCCTGGTAAAACTTTTCAATGCTTTCTGCATTGACACCGTTCTCTCCGCTACGGTCAGCCACGCTGCCCATTGTCTTGATGATAGCTGCTATAGCAGCCTTCTCCTCATCGTTAGATGCGCTCAGTTCTGAGATGATGCCATCGCCATTGAATCCAGTCTTGGCGAATATTGCCGCGATGTCAGCCGAATCAGCCAAGGTGATGACGTTGCCCTCCTTACCCAGGTTAGAGAGTATCTGTCGGCTCGAATTATAAAGCTTCTTGCCAGCTGCGTCCTCCTTATTCAGCAGCTCGATGTCGATATTGTCGTCACCCTTGAGCAGCAGATCGGCATTCTTGATGGCACCCGTCATCCACTGAGCAGTAGCCACGATATCATTTACTCTGATACGTCCGTCGTGGTCGGTGTCGATGTATTGCAAACTCTTTTCGTCTATCTCAAGTCCTGTTGATGGGCATGAGAGTACAGTCCACATCTTGGGGTCCAACTCGCCGAGGTGCGCGATATCGGCTCCCGTAGTAATCTTTACGCGGGTAGAACCTCCGATGTTCTCGTAGTTCCATGAGTGTTTCTTTGCCATTTCTTCTTATGTTATATGTTTGTGATTGTCGTGCGTTGATCTAAAATCATGCAAATATACTTCTTTTTTTTACCCACGCAAAGCGATAGCCTAATAAAATCACAGCACCCAATCTACCAACATTGGCGCAGCTCATGTAAGACCTGAACGGCCTATTGAGAGACATGCTGCTCCAGTGTAGACGCTGGCGCCGATAGGATGAGAAGCTATAAGGGAGATAGAGTGCATGAGCAGAAATCTATCGCAGACTTCCTAATTGCCGAAACCACTATATTATCCACTGATTGTCATAGGAATTACACATACAACTTTTGCCGAATCATTGCCGAAGTTTTGCGCGAAAGTTGCGGTGTATCATACTGATTCAGCACCAGTGTCTGCAAGCAATTTTAATAAATCCTACGATAATCCGCACACGTATCGACAAAATATACTATCTTTGCGATAAATAAGGATTGAGAATTGAAAGTGATTACAATCCTATTTAATTTATAAATTACAATCTACTCTAAACACTAAACTCTCAACCCTCAACTCTCAACACTCAACCCTAATACCCCTACTACCATGTTACTAAAACTCTACGAAAAGAACAACGCGCGCCGCGACATCGACCGCATTGTGGAGATACTCAACGATGGAGGTGTCATCATCTACCCTACCGACACGACCTATGCATTTGGCTGCCATGCGCTGAAGGAGAGAGCCATCGAACGCGTATGTGAGATCAAGGGACTGGACACGAAGCATCACCTGCTCTCGGTAGTAGCACACGACATCAGTAGTATGAGCGAATATGTGCGTATCGATAACGACACCTTCCGCCTCATGCGCGACAACTTGCCAGGCCCCTTTACTTTTATCCTCCCTGCAGGAAACCGTCTGCCCAAGATATTCAAAAATCGTAAGGAGGTGGGTATACGCATCCCTGACAATAGCATCGTACAGGAGATATGCGAGGCCTTGGGTGCTCCCCTACTCTCTACCAGCCTCAAGGTGAGCGAACGCGAAGATGTGGAATATATGACTCTACCCGAACTGATCGATGAGAAGTATGGCGACCGCGTAGACCTAATCATCGATGGTGGTGTGGGTGACACGGAGCAGAGCACCATCATCAACTGTGTAGATGGCGAACTGGAGATAGTACGACAGGGTAAAGGGTGGATAGAGGTATAAAGGGTATAACCCTTGTCAAGAAGTATTTAAAAAGTTAAAAGGCCCCTAATAAGGAGCCTTTTATTTATTGAATGCAGAGAGTGTTTTTGATTAAGCCTCCTCAGCGGGAGCCTCTTCAGTTGTAGCTTCAGCAGCAGCTTCAGCCTCAGCCATCTTAGCAGCAGCCTTCTTCTCAGCTACCTTCTGTGCGATAGCCTCGTTGACCTTCTTCTCGGCCTCGAGTGCAGCCTTAGCAGCATCGCGCTTAGCCTGCTCGTTCTTGCTTACGATAGCAGCGAGGTTAGCCTGCTTGTTGCTCTTCCAAGCCTCAAAGCGAGCCTGTGCAGTAGCTTCGTCAAACGCGCCCTTCTTTACACCACCCTGGAGGTGCTTCATCATGTAAACACCTTCGCGAGAAAGGATGTTACGAGCGGTATCAGTAGGCTGTGCACCTACGCCAACCCAGTACATAGCTCTCTCGAAATTCAAATCTACTGTGGCAGGATCGGTGTTGGGATTGTAAGTACCGATCTTTTCAATAAATTTTCCATCACGTGGAGCTCTTGCATCAGCAATTACGATTGAGTAGAAAGCGTAGTCTTTGTGACCTCTTCTCTGTAATCTGATTTTTGTTGCCATTTGTTGTTGTTTTTTAATTAGTTAATGATTTGAATGTGCTAACATCTCGTATTAGCGGGCGCAAAGGTACTACTTTTTTGTGGAACAGCCAACTATTTCTTATATATTTTTGAAATTCTTAGAGTTCGCGCAACCATTTTTCGAGTTCTTCCTTCCACAAATGCTTGTAGGGGAAGCTGTCTCTATAGCCCCAGCCGTGGCCTCCGACGGGGTAGCAGTGGAATGACACGGGTACGCGATTTTTTACCAATGCCTGATAGTAGCGGATAGAGTTTTCTACGACTACGCCGCCATCATCGCTGCTGTGGAGGATAAATGCGGGAGGGGTCTGCGCATTTACGTGAAGCTCATTGCTGTATTTGTTTACCAACTCCTCTGAGGGGTTCTTGCCGATGAGGTTTTCGCGTGAGCCACGGTGTGTGATGTCAGACTGCATGCTGATCACGGGATAGAAGAGCACCTGGAAGTCGGGGCGTGAGTCTTCGGTATAGTGTGTAGCTGCTGTGCTGGCAAGGTGTCCGCCTGCCGATGCACCCATGATACCGATCTTGCTGATCTTCCACTCCTCGCTATGCTGACGCAAGATGCGCATAGCCTGCAATGCATCACTCAGAGGTACCTCGTCGTTACCATTGGGCATACGATACTTGAGCACTGCCAAGGTGTAGCCCTGTGCATTGAGCCATGCTGCCATGTCATTTCCCTCGTGGTTCATAGCTACGATCGAGTAGCCACCACCGGGGCAGCAGAGTATAGCCTTACCATTGGGTTTGTTGGCCACGTGTACGGTGAGTGTGGGGGTCACAATCTTTGAGGGAAAGTCGGTCTTCTTCTCATCCTCATTGGCTTCGAGGCCATTGGTGTTAGGCGCTCCATCGGGCCATATACTTAACTCTACTTTACGCTGGGCCATCAGGGTATTGGTGGCACACAAAAATGTCAAAGCGAACATCACTCTTCTCCAAATTCCACGATTTGTCTTCATATTCCTTATTATTTATTAAATGATTTATTTTGTTCTATCTCCAAAGAGCAACTTATAATCTCGCTCTGCTGCCGACGCCGCCCAACGCTCGGGCACGAAGCGCCAGTGATTCAGAGCTTTCGGCTCTACGATCTCACGCATCTCGATGTAGTTGAGCATATAGAAGCGAAGGTCTATATCGGTAGAGGTCAACAGTCGGCTCTCGAGATTCTCCTTGGGTATGCCAGCACCTTGAGTGATCAGGCCACCACCTCCATTGCCTCGATACGAGTTGAGCGCCACACGATAAGAGCGATTGAGGTCGAAGGCTCTACCATCGGCCATGCCTTTGATGCTTACCCTGTGCCCCGCAGGCTTGGTGACATCCACTTCGTAGAGGATACCGGCTGCCGAGTCAAAGTCGTAATAGGCATTTCTCAGACGAGGATCATCGCCCTCAGCAAAGAGCAGCAGATGATCGTTGGCAGACTTCATGGTGCTCACCCACTGATCGTATGACATCTCCAGATAGTCCTTGATCTCTTGGCCCGTGAGCATCATCACATACAGCATATTCTCATAGCGATAGAGCGAGAACATATCTCGTACGTACACATCTCCTGCGGGCATCGAGAGGTCATACTCTAAAGGCGCAGCAAATGACACCTCTGCACTGGTGATATCGAGTTGCATACGATGGAGAAAGTCCACGAAGGCCGAGGGGCCAAAGTAAGCCTCGCGAGAGTCGATGCCTTGCGCCAACGTGCCAACCTTCTTATTTACATACTCCTTCACCTTATTGGCATGGGGAGCAAAATGCGCCATATAAGCCTCATCAGGCTCATACCCACTCATATCCACGAGCTCTGCTGCAAGAGTTATCTGCGGCTCGTCACCCTTGATGTACTGAATATCCAGCGTCGCCACTTTATTGGCTTTGCTCGAGGGATTGATAAGCAGCACGGTGTCACCCTCTACGTTGACCACCTTGTCACACGCAGCCTGATGCTCATGTCCGTAGAAGATAGCATCAAATCCGGGCACCTTCTCTGCCACAGCACGGGTAGCATTCTCGGCATACTCTGCGGTGACAATACCTCCATCGAGACCCGAGTGAAACAGGCCGATGACGAGGTCGGGCATCTCCTTCTTCTGCAGATACTCCATCCAGTAGCGAGCACTCGACTCCATATCTCTGAACTCCAGTCCCTGCCACAATGTACGAGGTAGCCATTCAGGCACTACAGGAGTGGTGAGACCCATCACAGCTATTCTCACGCCACCGCGCTCTATCATCGTATAGGGCGGAAGGAAAGCTATCTCCGACTCTTCCATATAGATATTACCGCCCAGCACCGTGCACTCGGTATTGCGTACATATCTCTGATACGTAGGGCCACCCGTCTCAATGTCATGGTTGCCCAATACTGCCGCCTCACAGCCCAAATAGTTGAGCGCCTCGGCTGCCACGTGCGGAGGATGTATAGCTACCGTATTATAATAGTATGCCGCAGGGTCGCCATGCAATATATCACCATTGTCCACGTAGATCACATTATCTCCATAGGCCGATGGTGAACGCAGTTCCTTGAGATAGCTACTCACACGAGCCAAACTACCCGAAGTAGGCTTGTCAGCCCGATAGTCATAAGGGAAGTAGGCTGCATGTACATCACTCGTACACACCATCTTGATGTGTACAGGACGTTGGTCACCACACGCGACCAACACCAACAGCACGAGCATCGAAAATATAGTTCTGAAATATCTCATCCGTTTCGTACGATTTTTGTCCGTTAAAGATGCAAAGTAAATAAAATATTTATCGTCGTGCAACTTTTATCTCGCTAAAAAGTTATTTATAACACCCACATCACCCACCCTATGAGTTTCATCGATTACTACAAAGTACTGGGCGTAGAGCGCGATGCCACGCAAGCCGACATCCGCAAGGCCTTCCGCCGACTGGCCAAGCAGTATCACCCCGACACCAACAAGGGCGACCCTCAAGCACAAGAGCGCTTCCAAGAGATCAACGAGGCGAATGCTGTGCTGAGCGACCCCGACAAGCGCAAGCGCTATGACGAGTATGGTGAGCACTGGGCACATGCCGAAGAGTACGAGGCACAACGCCGTCAGTACGAACAGCAGTATGGCGGTGGCGCTCAAGGCCCCTACGGCAGCTACGGAGGCTTCAGCGGCCGCGGCTTCGGCGGGTTTGACTTTGGAGGCTTTGGCGACTTTACCCGTTCTGAGGGCAACACTGGTGGTTTCAGCGACTTCTTCGAGCAACTATTTGGTGGAGCACGTAGCCGCCAGCACCGTCAGTCTGCACCTCGCGGGCAAGACTACGAAGCCGAGCTACACCTCACCCTACGCGATGCCTACGAGAGTCATAAGCAGATACTCACCATCAATGGCCATCAACTGCGTGTCACCATCCCCGCTGGTGTGGCAGACGGCCAGCGCCTCCGCCTACGCGGACATGGCGGCGAGGCACCCCAGGGCGGCACCAAGGGAGACCTCTACATCACCTTCCGCATCGAGAGTGACCCCACCTTTACCCGCATCGCCAATGACCTTGCCATCACCCTACCCCTCTCCGTCACCACCGCTGTGCTCGGAGGTGAGGTCACAGCCCCCACCCTCACGGGCAACGTACGCCTCAAGGTCAATCCTGGCACCCAGCCTGATAGCAAGGTACGTCTGCGTGGCAAGGGCATGCCCATCTACCGACACGATGGCAGCTATGGCGACCTCATCGTCACCTACAGCATCACCATCCCTACCAGCCTCACCACCCGCCAACGCGAACTCTACGAAGCACTACAGCGCGAAGAGGGATGAACATTAACACACCGTCTTCCCTTATAACGAAAAAAAATAACGCTCCCTAACCTTACAAGGATCAGGGAGTTGTTACCTTTATTAATGCATTACTAATTTTACACATCAAGCCTCAGCGTTATTCCGTAGAACCTGCCAAACATCATGTGAGAGATAAATCCCGCGGGGAAAGTTATGATATTTGCATTAAAATCACTAATTTTGCAGATTGAATATAAGCTCTCACAAACATGAAGAACTATTACCTACGTTTGCTCCTGTGTATCGGTCTCGTGATGCTGACCTGCGGAGCTATGGCACAGAGTGCAAAAAAGCTTACTGGAGAAATCATCGGAACAAAGTATAGTGTGGACTACGACACCAATACTCAGTCAACAACAGTTAACACGAAAGAGGATGTTTTTGACGGTAACTACAACACCTTCTTCGCTTCGTATGATCGCAGCAACACATGGGTGGGACTGGACTTGGGTAAGCCACACATCATCACCAGAGTGGGATGGTCTCCCCGAGTTGCAGGTAGTGGACCTGAGCGCTGTCAGCTGGGTCTGTTTGAGGGAGCTAATGACCCGAACTTCTTGGATGCAGTACCTCTGTATATCATCCCTGACCAGAAGACTACGAAGGTGATGCACTACCAGAGCGTAAAGGTGAGCCGCGGATTCCGCTACGTGCGTTACGTGGGTCCCAACGATGCTCGATGCAACCTCTCGGAGTTGGCTTTCTATGGCTATGAGGGTGAGGGTGACGACTCGCAGTTTTACCAGTTGACCAATATCCCGACGGTAACCATACACACCTATACGGGAGGAAACCCGCAGACAAAGGGTGAAGACTTTGAGGCAAACATTGCTATCATCTATGACGATGGCACACGCATACAGGAGCAGCCCATCACGACGAGAGTGAGAGGTAACGGTTCGGCTACATTCCCTAAGAAGCCTTATCGCGTGAAGTTCGTGGGTAAGAGCCAACATATATTTAAGGATTCACCCATAGAGAGCCCTGCCAAAGCTAAGAAGTGGACTCTCATCAACAACTATAGTGATAAGGGCTTGATGCGTAACTATATCGCCTTCGAGATGAGCCGTCGCATAGGATTCCCCTACACTCCGTGGGGCCAGTCGGTAGATGTGATTATGAATGGTGAGTATCAAGGTAACTATCAGTTGTGTGACCAGATTACCATCGACTCTGAGCGTATGAATATCACCGAGATGTCGTCTACGGATATCGAATATCCCTACATCACGGGCGGATATCTGATAGAGGTGGATGCGTATGCTAAACAGGAGCCTGCCCAGTCATGGTTTACAAGTAATAGAAGCAACCCTGTCACCATCAAGTATCCCGACGAAGATGAGATAGTACCTGTACAGTACAACTACATCAAGGCCTACTTCAATGAAATGGAGAGCAGACTATACGCAAACAACTACACCGACATGGAGCTGGGCTATCGTAGCCGTCTTGATCTGAATAGCTTCTTAAAGTACTTCATCGTGGGTGAGTTTGCCGGCAACTTGGACTCTTACTGGAGTGTATATATGTATAAGGACCGCGAAGACCAGCTCTTCCATGTGGGTCCTTGCTGGGACTTTGACTTGGCCTTTGATAACGCAAGAGCCATCTACCCCTCAAATGAGCGTACAGACTGGGTGTATAAGAATGGTTCGGCAGCAGGTAACATGAAGTCTTTTGTAAACCGAATACTCAGTGACCCCAATGCCTATCAAGACCTGCGCAAGTTGTGGAAGCAGATGCGCGATAGCGGAGCTTACGAAGCAGAGCCGCTGAATGCCTACATCGATAGCTTAGGTAAGGTATTGAACAAGTCGCAAGCCTTGAACTTCACTCGTTGGAAGATACTCAGCACTGCAGTACAGAGCAACCCCCGTGTACCAGCAACCTACAAGGAAGAGCTTACATTCCTCAAGAACTACATCACTGGCCGTATCGCATGGATTGACAAGTACCTTGCCTACGAACCTGGTGAGATAGATGATGGCACAGGCAAAACATTCGAAATCAAGAATGCAGAGGACCTGATCACCTTCGCCGAAAAGGTCAACAATGGTATGGTCAATGCCAATGCAGTGCTTAAGACAGACCTCAACCTCATCCTCTATCACTCTCGCCTCAACCCCATCGGTTCGGTATCATACCCCTACAAAGGCACCTTTGACGGAGAGGGTCATGTGCTGAAGAATGCAGGCGCTATGCTATTCGGTACCACAGAGGGAGCTACCATCATGAACATTGGTCTCGAGAGTGGCCGTATCGATGAGGATCTATCCTTTGCTTACCACACAGGTACGCTGGTTGGTAGCTGTATAGATACAGCCCCCACAACGATCACCAACTGCTACAGTAAGGTCAACCTCCTGAGCGCAACCAAAGATGCTGGTGGACTCGTAGGTAAGCTCTACGGTACATTGTCAAACTGCTACTACGCAGGTATCTTGCGCGTATCAGGCGTAGCTGGTGGACTTGTCGGAAGCAGTCACTCTGACAGCAAATCTGCAACCATAGACCACTGCTACGTAGCAAGCACTCAGCTCAAGAGTTCAGGCACCGATACATACTGCGGCGCCTTGGTAGGTTATCTGCATGGCGGCAGCAAGATACTCAGCTGCTACAGCACTGAGACTACAGATAAGCTCTTTGGCGCAAACAACGGTGAAGCATCACAGTGTGAATTCCGCACAGAAGATGAGTTTGCAAGCGGTAGCGTATGCTGGGCACTCAATGACGAGAGCGAGAGCAACCCCACATGGTATCAGACACTCGGAGAAGACGTATTCCCCGTACTCAACAGCTCACGCGGCATAGTCATCTACAAGGATAACACCTACGTCAACCTCGGAGACAACGCTATAGAGAACATTACTGATGACGCTGACAGACTCGTCGACGTATACGACATGAGAGGTAACCTCGTACGCAAGTCTGTACCAGTCAGCACAAGCCTCGAAGACCTGCCACACGGCATCTACATCATCGATGGCGTAAAGGTGATGCATTAGTAAAGACTAGTTGACAAATACGACACTGAGGAGTTATCGCATTCGGGCGGTAACTCCTCTTGCATTACACCCATTCAATAATTTTAGATATTTTCTTTGCATATGACATATAAATACGTAACTTTGCTCAGATAAACATGACAACCACTACCATATGGCTATTAAAAACAATGTAATGATTGTGCGCCAGAAGCTCTTGACAAAGCTTGTGAGCCTTTGGAACGAAGACAAGTTGACAACAGATGCCGACCGTGTACCCATTGAGTTTGTACCCCGCACCTCGCAGCATAGTGGACGATGCTGCATACACAAGAAACGCGCAGTATTGAAGTACAAGTCGCTCCCCCTCTTGGGCTACGACATGACCGACGAGACCGACGAGCTCACTCCCCTCACCGAGTACGCCAAGAATGCACTTAACCGCACAGAATTGAAAGACAACATCATGTGCGTCATCGACGAGGCTTGCTCATCATGTGTGCGTACCAACTATGCCATTACCAACCTCTGTCGTGGTTGTGAGGCGCGTGCTTGCGAACATGCGTGTCCGAAGAATGCTATAGAGTTTGACCCCGACACATCGCAGGGTCGCATCAATCCGAAGATATGTATCAGCTGCGGCAAGTGCTATGCGGCTTGTCCCTACCATGCCATCGTGTACATCCCTGTACCATGTGAGGAGGCTTGCCCCGTAGGCGCCATCTCAAAGGACGAGTACGGTGTAGAGCATATCGACGAGAACAAGTGTATCTACTGCGGTAAGTGTATGAATGCTTGTCCGTTCGGAGCCATCTTCGAGATCTCACAGGTGTTCGATGTACTGCAGGCTATCCGCCGTGGCGAAGAGGTGATAGCTATGGTAGCTCCCTCTATCCTCTCACAATATAACGCCCCCACCGAGCAGGTGTATGGCGCTATCAAGGCCATCGGCTTCACAGATGTCATCGAGGTGGCACGTGGTGCTGAGGTGACTACCGCAAACGAGGCTCACGAGTTTGCCGAGAAGCTTGCCGAGGGTCAACCCTTCATGACTACCTCATGCTGCCCATCGTACATGGAGATGGCGCGTAAGCATGCTCCCGACTTGCAGAAGTATATCTCATCGACCTACTCACCCATGGTGTACACTGCCGACATCGCTCGCGAGAAGTACCCCAACGCCAAGCTCGTATTCGTAGGCCCCTGTATCGCCAAGCGCAAGGAGGCTCGCCGCGAAGACTTGGAGGGTAAGGTAAACTTCGTGCTCACCTTCGAGGAGATACACGCAATGCTCAAGGGTATGAACATCGAGTTGGGCAAGGAGCACGTGCATGCTATTGACTGCACATCATGTCGCGCTGCACATGGCTTTGCCGAGAATGGTGGCGTAACAGGTGCCGTGAAGCAGTTTGTAGGTGACTCGCTCGACTTCACCTCTATACAGATCGCTGGCCTCAACAAGAAGAGCGTAGCTCTGCTCAAGGCTTATGGCAAGACAGGCAAGGCTCCCGCACAGTTCATCGAGGTCATGGCCTGTGAGGGAGGTTGTATCTCAGGTCCCAGCGTACATACCGCTTATGGCGATGGCAAGAAGACCTTTGATGCAGAGTTGAAGAAACGATAATCCCACACGATGAAAGAGTTGGTTGAGCAGTTGGCGTCACACCGCACACTCGGTGCCTCAGCGATGGAACAGCTGCTTCAGCATGCTGCTCACGATGCAGACACGCTCAACTACTTACGAGATAAAGCCGTCCGGACTGCCCAAAAGCAGTTCGGACGTGGTGTATATATACGTGGCCTCATCGAACTCTCCAGCTACTGCCACTGCGATTGCCTCTACTGCGGCCTACGCCGTAGCAACAAGAGTGCCGAGCGATATAGGCTTACTCACGAGGAGGTCTTGTCATGTTGTGCCGAAGGCTACCTACTGGGATTCCGCACCTTCGTGCTTCAAGCAGGCGAAGATACCACCCACACCGATGAGTGGCTCACGACACTCATCACCGAGATGCGCCACCGCTATCCCGAAGCAGCTATCACCCTCTCATTGGGCGAGCGCAACGAAGCATCGTACACGAAGCTCAAGGAGGCAGGTGCCGACCGCTACCTATTGCGTCACGAGGCTGCCAACGAAGCCCTCTACACATCACTACACCCCCATGGCCGCGGACTGAGCCATCGACTTGCGTGTGCCGAAGCCTTGCAGCGAGCAGGCTATCAAGTAGGCTTAGGCATGATGATAGGCGTCAAGGGACAAACCATACAGCACCTTGTAGAAGACCTGAAGCTCATAGAGAATATGCGCCCCGAGATGGTAGGCATAGGTCCCTTCATCCCCCACCCTGCTACCCCACTTGGCGGTGAACCAGCAGGCACACTCCCCCTCACGCTTGCCACCATCGCCATCGCCCGCCTGCTACTTCCCGAGGCGCTCATACCCTCCACCACAGCCCTCGCCACCCTATCCCCTGGGGGACGCATCGAGGGCATACTCTCAGGCGCCAACGTAGTGATGCCCAACCTCTCCCCCTCAGACGTACGCACCAAGTACGCCATCTACGACAACAAAGCCTCATGGGGTGCCGAAGCCGCCGAAGGGCTCACCGCCCTGGAGACTGAGCTCCACAGCATCGGCTATCATATTGATTACACACGAGGAGATTATTACACTCTGCCTTAATTTATCGTTTTATCACTTTTATATAATTACTAAAAACATATAAAAAGATACGATTATATCAAACACATTTAGCGATATAATTAACATTTATAAGCCTGAAGCAATGTATGGAAATGTACAATATTACACTGAAACAGGAGGGTTGATCCCTCCTATTTTAGTATCTACAGTTATAAAACGATGTAAACATTTTTCAAGTATCACTATTCACTCATAATCAAGCTCTTATAATACATTCCTTAAAGAAGAACAAAATAATAACACTGATAATGATCGTGGACGCATAGATATAATGGCTCATATCAGATCTACATAAACAAAAACACATTACAACTAATGTTAGATTGTACAATTGTTCATATGGATTTTTGTATCAATTAGTAAAGGTAAGCCCATCACTATCTGCATCGACCACGATCTCTCGGCCACGGTCAATCTCCATGCCCAGTATCTTCGTGGAGAGCACATTGAGCAGAAGATTCTGTATAGCACGCTTCACGGGGCGAGCACCAAACTCGGGGTCGTAGCCCGCATCGGCAATATAGTCTACCGCCTTCTCGGTCAATCGCAGACGGATGTCGTTAGCAGCCAACATGCGGCATACATTATTAATCTGTAGACGCACGACCTGAGCTATCTCCTCACGATTGAGCGGGAGGAACATAATGGTCTCATCAATACGATTGAGAAACTCGGGTTTGATGGTCTGCTTGAGCATCTCGAGAAGCTCGCCGCGCAACTTTTCTAATTGAGAATTGACAATGGACAAGGTTTGTGCAAGCGAACGAGAGTCAAGCTTGCTCGAACTCTTGTTGTGAGCGCAGCCAAAGCTCAGCGAAGCTAATTGACAATTATCCTCAGAGAGGCTTCCCAACCGTTCGCGAATGAGCGAACTACCGAGATTAGAGGTCATAATGATGATGGTATTCTTGAAGTTCACCGTACGTCCTTTATTATCAGTGAGGCGACCATCGTCGAGTACCTGTAAGAGAATATTAAAGACATCGGGATGAGCCTTCTCTATCTCGTCGAAGAGCACTACGGAGTAGGGCTTGCGGCGCACAGCCTCGGTAAGCTGGCCTCCCTCATCGTAGCCGATGTAGCCCGGAGGCGCTCCGATGAGACGGGTCACGGAGAACTTC
>JAFZFF010000090.1 GCA_017556045.1 Bacteroidaceae bacterium
AGCCGTGAGCTCGGGCTTACTGCCTTGTAGGTATTGCGGACGCTCATAGGCTATCGAGGGCTGCATGCCGAAGGCACAGTGGTCGCTGAGCTGGTACATCACATAGCCGTTCTCGGCATTGATGCGGTTTGATGATTTAGCTGCATCTACGATAGAGTGGATGCCATTGGCAAGTATAGTGCCCATACCACCTAATGCCAATATAAGTCCAGGAATGAATTGCGCATCGTTGACTGTCTCAACATATGTATTATAATCATAGCTTATACTTGTAGCCATTAAGATATATCCAGAATAGAAAGCCACATAGCCACCCATACTTGTGCCTAAGTCGACCCATCCCTTGTGGTTCTCTCCATTATAGAATTGGCCCAATCCAGGGATACAGAATGAGAGGAAGCCCGACAGCCAAGGCGACTTCTTTTCTACACTATAAGCATTCTTGTTGATTGTGCTTACAGGCTGCTCCTTAGAAAACTTCTGTACGTCGGCAAAGGCGTGTACAAACACGTTACCGTCAGCGGTCATTATCTTTACCGTCTCGCCCGGCACCATCTCGATGATGTCTCCACGGATGATGGAGCCGTTCTTCAGGTACACTACGTCTTGCAGATAGGTTTGCGCAAAAGCGAATGTCATGCCCATGAGGCATACGAGGAATAGAATTGTGCGTTTCATAATCGTGTGTTTATTAATAATGCTACACAAAAGTAAATATTTCCATTATGCTATGCAAGCTGGTTCATCAGAAATGGTAGTTGAATCCTAAAGATATCCCATACTCTGAACATTTCGCAGTAGCCTTGTCCTGATAATCGTTTCTCTTGGTTACACCCCAATCGTGAACATGAAAACGTGTTGCCAATCCCCAATGCTGACGTATACGATATTCGTATTCTATAGCGGCGTAAATTACTGCACGCCTTCCCGATATGTGCTGTACGGCTTCGGTTGATGGGGATTTCAGAAAGACATTCTCCCACTGACATCCTATGCCATAGACCATTGATATGAATAGTTTCTCATTCTTATGGGCTGTATTTATGCTCAAGAAGATGGGGATAATACTATGACTATTCGATTGCAGCGCATCGCAATTGACATAGCGGCCACTATAGAGGATGCCATAGCCATTGTATGTATAGCTTGCTTGAAGATTCAATCCGTTGGTGAGTTCACTGCGATAAGTACCCTCAGCATCTTTGGGCTGCATCAGATTGGAGAAGCCAGCGCTAAGATAGAATTGGTGCGGTGGATACAGACGTTTCAGTTCCTCTTTCTCAGCCAATTTCTTAGCCTCCTCACGCTCCAGATGTTCCCTTATGGCAGTGTTCAGCGGATGCTCCCTGTTAGGTTTCAATATGGTATCAGGCTGCAGCAAGATATACCCATACATCACATGCTGGGGATTGCCCAGCCAATGGGGCTTGTAATGGTCGGTGAGGAATAGTCCGTTAGCGCCGAAGCGGCTCGCCTCCTTCTTCACCGTGTCGAGCAGCACATCGAGCGAAGCATTGCGCCGTGCCTCGGGGTCAGTGGCAGCAAACTTACCTATCACTTCTGTTGTCAAGGGCAATGGTGCATTATCGGTATACACCCTCACCTTGTCCGGTGTGGTGGGGCGCACAAAACTACCGGTGTAATAGTTCTCAGTGAGCGATATGTCTACCGTCTTATCTAGGCTCTTGCAACTGCATAGTAGCAGGGTACAAATAAACACCAACAATATAGATGGTCGTGTATTCATGATTATTTGTCTAATATGTAACCGTATTCTTTCATTATCGCCTCCAAGTCCGCATCACACAGCATGACTTCTCTATCACCATATTCGTAGCCTGGGTTATAGTATACAATATGATGATTCTTGAAGAAGAGGCAGATACCACGTTTGAAACCTGTCTTCTTTTCGTATAGATACCTTATCTTAGTAATAGGCGACTCGTTCAACCATTCGATGTGCTCTTCCTGAAGCCAATAGGTATACATATTGTCTATATTCACA
>JAFZFF010000091.1 GCA_017556045.1 Bacteroidaceae bacterium
ACTTTTATCCATATATGCGACAGCGTGGGGTATTTGTTTCTCAGTTCATTTCTACAATGGCGTTTGGCGATGCCAGTAACATGATGAGCTCGACAAGTCTCTACGCTTTTCTTGTATACAATGGCAAACACATGATTATGAATTGCTGATTTCGGGAGACTTGTAGGCGTTTAGGACTTACAAGGACTATGTATATTCCTAAGATTAAGAATGGCAAACTCGAATTGTACAACGAACGAGGCATCTATCAACGTACGATTCAATCCTCTGGTGTGGTGTATGCCGACATCAATATGACTCAGACGCTTATTGTTATCACTGATACCAAAGGTTGCGTAAAGTTGTACAATGAAAGAGGTATCTATCAACGAACCATTGTTTCTTCTGATGCAGCTTCTGCCCGATGGGCAGGAAACGACCTTGCCGTGACTGACACCAAGGGACGGATAAAACTATACAATGAACGGGGTATCTATCAAAGAACAATTTCTTAAAGCATCATACAATATTAACATAAAACATATTTACTATGGGACTTATCAACAACATTTTGGATAAATTCAACAAGGCAGAATTTACCGTAGCACCTCAGAAGAAGCTTAAAACCATCTCTGCTGATTTCAAGAAGGCATTTAACCTCACACTTGTATTCTACAAGGGTGCACAGATTGCTGATGGTGATCTCACACTTGCTGCACTCAATAAGAAGACCACGAAGGATGTAAAGACTACTGCTGATGGTCTCAAGATTAAGGGTAGCACCAAGGTGGGTGATGCCGAGAAACTCTTCGATACCAACTTCGGTGTGACCGTACAGATCAAGGATCTTGATGGTAAGAAACTCGTTCCTAACGAGATTACTATCGGTCAGGCAGCACGTGGGGAATATTAATGCTATGTCCACCTTGGTAGACATAGTTCGTGAAGATATTGTTGCGTTCTTAGATAGTAATAATGAACTGCTATTTAATGAACGTGATCTGCAGATGCATCTAGCTACATGGCTACGTGGATCGACAAATGCATATGATGATGTAGATGTTGAATATTATGTGCCATACCAGGAACTTAATGATTATGTATGGAGCAGTGAACTGCGTCTTGACATCGTTGTGAAGAAAGGCGACGAATATTGTCCAGTAGAACTGAAGTATAAGACCAAGCGCGTTGATAGAAAGATTAAGCGCTTCGATGAACAGCTTGATCACTTAGTAATTGTGATGAAGGATCAAGGAGCACAAGACTTGGGCATGTATGATTTCTGGAAAGATGTTCGCCGTGTAGAGTTAGTTAGCAAACGTTTCAAACAAGTGAAAGGAGGATTGGCTGTATTTGTAACTAATGACGCCTCCTACAAAAAAGATAGTAAACCGACTTCGAATAACTATTTGTTCAATATGTCGGAGGGAAGATTATTTGGAAAACAAATGCATTGGCGGAATCCCGAAAGCACTTGTGCAAAGACTCATCCAAACTTTGAGGTCGAGAAAGAATATCAAATCAAATGGAATCAACACTCCATTGATGGTGTAGACTTTTATTATTGTATAGTAACTATTTAATTAAGATTAATTAACCAGTTTAAATTCTAAAAATATGGCGAAGAAATCTGTAATTGCAGGCGAGTACATACTATCAGTGTTGGATAGTGGAAGTATTGAAGTTTATCGTATTTACGACAATGTAAAGGGTGCTCTTCGTGAGATAGCAGAGAAAGAGGGTTTTGAGTATGATGACAATTGGACAACTCGCCAGTTTGGTTCCAAACTCATCGATTTTTTGAATGAAAAGAAAAATAATTAATTGATACAATTAACCATTTAACAAAAAGCGTTATGGCAGAATTTACATTAAACGGCCGTACCAAGGTAAAGACCTTGAAGGCTAATTTCAAAGAGAACTTCGGTGCTACACTTCGCGTGTACAAGAGTGCAACATGCAAGGGTGCGTTCGCTGACGACGACGCTACATTGGCATCAATTCGCGCTGAGGGCGCAAAGGGTGGTGACCTCGTAGTGAAGGGCAACATGCAGGTTGGCAACTTCGAGAAGAAGGTTGCTGAACTCTATGGTATCGGTGTACAGGTTGCTAATGCAGACGACTCTAAGCTCGCTGACAACAGCATCACACTGACTGCTGCTGGTAAGTAATCGCTAACCAATCTTTAGGTATGTGGGGCTTGGCCGCCCCACATATCACACATAGAATCTGTTTTAAAATTATTTCGAGTTAAGCTGAGAAATATTTTTGGATAGATTTGTACTGTCAAGGCGCAGCAAATAGTAGTCTATTTGCAAGCATTGAGAGTACGAAGATGCCAAAAAGAACCTCAGATAAACCGAAAAGCAGATTCAAAACATATAAACGGTAATTTTAAAACAGATTCTTAAATACAATTATGAAAATACCTGGATTATCGTTCTCGCCAAAGCGAGCTGTAGGCGTAACGAAAGTAAAGCAACAGATTGCCCGTGCAACAGGACTCCCCATCACACGCCAAGGATTGGAGCGTAAGATTGGTGGTGCAGTGTTAAAAGCTGTGACAGGTAAGAAAAGAAGATGAAAGATATACAGACTATGAGCAAAGAGTATTATAAGAAGAAAATCATAGATTTGCGTGCTGCAATTGATAAAGAAAAAGAAGCTAAAAAACGTGATGCTGAGCGTGATGCCATGTATATAAAGCGTGCGACTACACCTTCATCGAAAGCATCATATCGTAAACAGAAAGTTGACCATGCTGCATCGCATGCCAAACGCATTGAAAGTCTCAAACGTGAGATAGAAAGAGCACGTGAAGCTTTGAAGAGAGAAAAGAAATAATTTTTAGGTATTATTACACGCGTAAACACTATGAAATCACTTTTTCTTTCCTCACTAATCGCATTGTCCCTCTGTAGTTGCATGAGCGAAACGGCCAAGCAAACCATTGAGGAGTATAACCGAATGTTCGAAAAGGTAACAACCTTGGAGAAGTTGGTGCAAACGTCAGATTTCTCGACATTGTCGGGCGAAGAAATAGTTACGCTCTATAATACGGGTAATGAGTTGTACTACGACTACAACCCCATGGACTTGAAGGAGGAACAAAAGGCTGCATGTGAAGCACTGAAAGAACGTGTAGCTAAGTTGCGAGTGGAGATCCCCGCCAAGGCAAAGGCTGAAATCCCTAACTTCAAGATTACTCCGTGGCCTGCAGGGGACAAACTCTTTGAGAAGACAGAAACCTTCCCCGTCTTCTTGAAGCGTGGGGAGAAGTTGCGTTGGTCATTCTCGGCACAAAAGCCAATGAATGTAAAAGTGATAGACTATAATAGCCGTGCTACACTCAAGACATACACCGGAAAAGCCATGGTGAACGATTCGCTAGCCATAGAACACGATGCTATCTATCTCGTTGAGGTCAATCCTTTGGGTACGCAATACGTAGATATGGATATCAACTATAAGGTGACCGAGATGGCCCGACTGACTGCTTCCACACCTATCAAAGTAGAGCAAGTAGAGTGTAACAAGGGGGATTTTGGTGCTGTGGCTGTACAAGGTGTATCGATGCGAAAGGCTTTTGAGCAACCTCGTAAGTTCACATTGCGCGGACAGCTGAAGGCTGCATTTTCTGGTAGTGCCATCGCATTAGTAGCAGTACAGGTACCTGCTGGTGCTACTGATATCCTATATTCTATGCGTATTGATACCAGTGAGAGTGGGCGCTCTTCAGATGGTAAGTTTCATGACAATCTGAATACCTCGTATAAGAAAGTGAAGTTCCTTGGTCTTCCTCTTTATGAAAAGACTAATAGTAGTGGTTTGCTCAATACATTGCTCGATGACAATCGTCCCTTGCGTGATGAGGATGCCTATTGTAATATGTATGTGTTCCGCAGTCAGTCGTTGGCTAAGCAGTTCCAGGACGGCACAAAGCCTGCTTCGCAGTTGAGCTACGACGTGGATTACTCCACTCTCGGTACTCAATCGTGCAACGGACGCATCCCTGCTAATGGCTCAAAGACTATCTATCTCGGCTTCGAAAACGAGCGTGTACGTTATACCAATTATCTTTGGGTAGAGGCTGAGGTAGTGGTACCGACTATGGTGTATTACACTACAAAGTATTCGGTGGAGTAAATCGATGGCAAGAGCTCTACTTACAGGTTTCGAGCCCTTTGGAGGCTCAGAGATTAATTCGTCGTGGGAGATAGCAGTCCGTGTGGGGCAGTTGTCTCCCAAGGGCGTTGTGGTAGAGACCATGCAATTGCCTGTTAGTTTCAAATGTGCTGGAGAGGCGATAAGAAAGACCCTGCGAGAGAATCAACCTAATGTACTTGTGATGCTGGGCCAGCGTGGCAAGGGGACAAGCATAGACATTGAGCGCATTGCTGTCAACTTGATGGATTCGGTAAACCCTGACAATGATGGTTGCCAGCCGCAAGAGCAAGCAATAACTGCTGATGGAGAAGCGGCCTACTTCAGCAACCTTCCTGTAAAAGTGTTGCGTGATGCATTGTTGCAAAAGAGTATCCTGGCACGAGTATCAAATAGTGCAGGATTGTATGTGTGTAACAGCACATACTACAATGCATTGGAGGAGATACAAAAGCATCAACTTTCAACTAAGGCGGTGTTTGTGCACTTGCCGAAAATAGGTGCCGATTTTCCTCTAGCAATGTTGATGGAAGCGGTGAAGACAATAATAGAAACGGTGATAACAATTGGAAAAGATGAACAGATTGGATAAATTTAAGAATGGATTGGCAAGGGTGTTTGATGACAACTTGCACACGAAACAATGGCACAACTATGTAGACTATGCTATCATTGCACTGATTATTATCAGTACACTACAGGTGTTTGTATCTACATTTGATGTGTCGAAGCAATTTGAGCATGTGCTACGGTGGATTGATTTGATAACGACTATCACATTCACCTTTGAAGTAACTTTGCGTATTTGGGTAGCCGATAAGTTGGACCCTAAATATAAAGGTGTGTGTGGACGTATACGCTACATATTCTCATTCTATGGTTTCATAGATGTGGTGTCTACCTATCCGTTCTACTTGACCTTTTGGTTGCCCATTCCTTATTCGTTGCTCAAGGTGTTCCGTGTGGCGCGACTATTTAGAGTGTTCCGCTATATGCGTTCGTTCAAACTGCTTGCTAAAGCGTTTCAATCTAAAAAGGAGGAACTTTGGGTGTCGGTACAGTTTCTCACCATTGTGACGGTGATACTCTCGTTTGTTCTCTTCTTCTATGAGCATCAGGCACAGCCCGAGGTGTACGATAATGGTATAGTGTCTGTCGTTTGGGCCTTTGCCCAATACATCGGCGACCCAGGTGGTTTTGCTGAAACTCCTCCAATAACCATGGTGGGACGTCTCATCGCTTGTGTAATTGGTGTACTGGGTATTGCTATCTTTGCCGTTCCTGCCGGTCTTATTGGGGCAGGATTTACAGAGGCGATGGCGGATGATAAGAAAGAACGCGTAATCGCAGAGAACCGAAAAAGATTGCAAAGTGCTTTTGAACGCAAATTGGATCGTCCAACAGGATTTCAAGTGGTGCCACAACATTTGTCCATTTGTGATATTCAAGCGCGAGTGGGATTGAAGAGTGATGACATCTTTGATGCCGTGCAGGCATCAGACAATTTCCGCTTGATAAACCTTGCCGTAACACAGACGATTGATGAGCACCCCCAAGATAAATTGGCGGTAGAGAACTTTATAGTCAACAGACCTTACGGCTGTTGCATTGACCGAGGCTCAAAGGTTACTATTGTGTCACCATCAAGTCTTGCTGATCCCTGTATAGGTAACTTCTCTTACTACTTGGCCTTAATCGGTGGATTTAACTATATTAGTCGTGAGATTGGCGAACTTCGTCCCTATCGTTCATACTATTCATTTGCTGACCGCTATAATCATGAAGAGAACTTGCCTCTGTTCATGGAGGATTTGGAACGTTTGACTTCACGTGAAGGTAGTTGGACATTGACACCTCTTGTGGCAAGTGGTGCAAACGAACCAGCATATCCCACCATCTTCCATTTCTCGGCAGGTGGTGCTAAAGGTGACGAACGTTTCGAGGGAGAGAATCTTATTGTCAAAGATATGCAGGCATATCGCACATTCTATGGAGATGTAACATCAGTTTTAGAAAAGAATTTCGGCTTGACTTCAGATCATCAGCGTTATCACAATGTGACTAGCCCTAACGTCTTTGCTCGAAAATACGAAGAAGGTAAGGGTAGTGAAAATAATATCGTTCTGCGTATAGCGTGGAGTGCCTGCCTTTGGGACTCACGTCGCATAGTTATAGCCAAAACATTAGCAGATTGCCTTAACCGACATTTTGAAAATGATGTAACGAAGGAATATAATCCCGAGTTGAAAGTTAAGAAGAGTGGGTATTGAGTTGCCATCCAAAAACTTTCACATTTTGCAAGCATACGAGCAGATGCAAAGTCTGTCTGTAATAACAATAGCAGCGATTACTCCAATGATGGTAATCGCTGCTATTGCCGTAGTATATGTTATGAGAAACAAGGTTGCAAGAAATAGTCGCATACATATCTTGAAGGCTTTGTGGATTTATTGCTTCAAGCATCCTATCGGAATAATGTAAATGCCATCTTCAGGGCGGCGATAGGCATGTTCGCCCGTTGCCGCCCTTTGCCTGCAACTTCTTTTCAAGCAGGCTATCCATTATTCTATGTTTGTAACCATTCATAAATCAATGCATTTACTACCGCAAGAGTAGTCAAATAATTTAATTTTCGGTAATTTGGCTCGAGTTTTTTCAGTAATTTGGCGTAAATTCATTCGGTAAAATGGATACGTTTCGGCTGTTTTCAGTAATTTGGCATTGATTTGTTCGGTAATTTGGCCGGCCAAATGGCATCATTAGAACCGAGGAGGAAGCGGCTAAGCGGTACGTTGAGTTTTTAAGAGGGAAGAGGGAAGAGTGAAGAGGTAAGAGGGAAGAGTGAAAAGGGAAGAGGGAAAAGTGAAAAGTAAAAATATTGAAGAGATGAAGACAATACATGACGAACCTTCTTTTTGCCTTCTTTATAGCTTCGTCCTTGCTCTCTTTCCGCCCAATCCCCAAGACGAACGAAAAGAACGTAGAGCCATGAGGCATTAGGAATTTTCGGGAAGTAATCATTGAAAAACGATGAGTATATCGTATAATATAGATTGATACTATTGTAAGAAATCTGGTGATTGATTAACTTTGCGTGTATAATGTTTGCTAGGGCGTACTAGGTAAGACTAGGTTTGACTAGGTAGTGCTAGGTAGGATTAGGCTGGCTTAGAAGTTCCTTGGGAGACAAAACTAAAAAACTAACCCAATTAATAAAAACATCCTATGAACAACGATACACAAGGCTTGGTGCTGAAGAAGCCTACCGTATGGAAGGAGCTTTACTTCTACCGCAAGAGTGATGCGATATTCCAGCTCACGGTGGCCTTCTGTGAACGTTTCTTGCCGAAGCATGGAGACCGCACGGTGGATCAGATGGTGCAGGCGGCACGAAGTGGTAAGCAGAATATTATCGAGGGTAGCGAGGATGGACAGACGAGTTCTGAGGTGGAGATACGGCTCATCAATATAGCTCGAGGAAGTCTGCAAGAGCTACGTGCCGACTATCTCGACTATATCCATACGCATCATCTGGAGGTGTGGCCCTCGAATAGCAAGCGGCAAAAGAAGATGCGAGACTTCTGTCACAAGAAGAATGACTATGAAGACTATGAACCTTTGGTGCCCAAGATGACCGATGAGGAGTATGCTAACCTGTTGCTCACTCTCTGCCATCAGACCGATAAGATGATGTGTGCCTACCTGCGCAAGCTGGAAGAGCGATTTGTCACTGAGGGAGGCATCAAAGAACGCATGTATGCCGCGCGCACTGGCTACCGACAAGCACAGGATGCCCGCACTAAGCAACTTGAGGCTGAGAACAACGCCCTGAAAGCAGAGAATGCGGAACTGAAAGCGCGCATAGTCGAGCTGGAGATGCGCTTGAGGGTGTCTTAGGTAGTCCTAAGAATTCCTAGGTGGTCCTAAGAGATCCAAGGAGAAAAAGACGATGCCTCACTCCAAGAACGAGGCGTCGAAGGTGAAGGGGAGTAGCTCGGTGGTGCCTCCCTCGATGAGGTAGGTGCCCTCGGTACCGTAGAGGAGGATACGGATAGGGTGGTGGTGACGCTTCTCGGCCTCGAGCATCACCTGGCGGCAGGCGCCACAGGGGGCGATGGGGGTAGGGGTGAAATGTCCGTCAGTATGGGCGGCGATGGCGAGGGCTACCACGGGGGTGTCGGGGTGTGAGGAGCCGGCATAGAAGAGGGTGGTGCGCTCGGCACAGAGGCCCGAGGGGTAGGCGGCATTCTCCTGGTTGGTACCCGTCAGTACGGTGCCATCGGCAAGCAGGGCGGCAGCTCCTACGTGGAAGTGTGAGTAGGGGGCATAGCTATGCTCGGTAGCGAGCTTGGCGGCATCGATGAGGTGGCGGTCGGCCTCAGGCAATTCGTCGTAGTCGCAGAGGAGGTAGTGACAGGTGTGGGTGAGACTCTTCATGGGGTATTTCTTTACGATTTTTTGCAAAGGTAAGTAAAAGTTGGTAATAGTGTTGTGTGCGCCGATGATTTTTACTATTTTTGCGTGATAATGCGATAATATGACCAAAATGCAGAAATTGAAGAAATATTTGCTCCTCGTGGTGCTGGGTGTGGTGGCATTGGGCGCGCGTGCTCAGAGTAATGATTATGTGACCTACATCGAGACCTACAAGGATATTGCCATAGATCAGATGCACAGATACCATATCCCTGCGAGCATCACGCTGGCTCAGGCATTGCTGGAGTCGGGCGCGGGCAAGAGTGAGCTGGCTCGTAAGTCAAACAATCACTTTGGCATCAAGTGTCACTCGTGGGATGGCAAGCGTACGTACCACGATGATGATGCGGCGGGAGAGTGCTTTCGCGTGTATAAGAATGTGGCCGACTCGTATGAGGACCACTCGATATTCCTCGCTACGGGTGGCAGATATGCCTTCCTCTTCCAGCTGGAGAAGACGGACTATGAGGGATGGGCACGAGGACTGAAGCGCGCTGGCTATGCTACCAGCCCCACGTATGCTGACAAGCTGATAGAGATCATCGAGCGCTATGGGCTGGACCGTTATGACAACCCGCAGGGTAAGCGTACGACGCGCAACCTGGGTCCTCACACTCCGCAACTGGCATTCGACTTGGTATACATCGTGGTGAGACAGGGCGATACGATGCAGGGTATCGTGGATGAGTTTGGCATCACGAAGTCAAAGATCATACGCTACAATGACCAGTACAAGGGATATGTGCCCGCAAAGGGTGACATCATATATCTGCATCGCAAATATCGTAAGGCGCAGAAGCCCTACGAGCACCATGTGGTGGCCGATGGAGAGAGCATGCATATGATATCGCAGATGTATGCGGTGCAGTTAGATCGCTTGTATAGGATGAACAAGGTGTCGCCCGATACCTATTCGCCCATGGTGGGCGACGTCATACGCTTGCGCTGATGAGATAGGATTAGTAATACACACGATATACCCCGATGATATGATAAAGAATATTTTCAAAACTGACGATATAGCAAAGCTGAAGGCGACGATCGCCGACAACAACTTCTTCGTGCTGACCTGTCACGCTGGCCCTGATGGCGATGCCTTGGGCTCTACGCTGGGTCTTGCGGGCTATCTGAAGGCCTTGGGCAAGGAGGCGCTCGTGGTGGTGCCCGATGCGTACCCTGACTTTTTGGCATGGATGCCGGGCTCACAAGAGGTGTTGCGCTATGACAAGTATCGCGACAAGGCTGAGCTGATGATAGCGGCGGCCGATGTGGTGGTGGCGATGGACTACAATGCGCTGAGCCGTGTGGACGACATGGGCGTGGCGATAGGCAAGTCTAAGGCGGTAAAGGTGATGATAGACCATCATCTGCAGCCCGATGGCTTCTGTGACCTTACGTTCTCATTCCCTCAGCTCTCATCGACCTGTGAGGTGGTGTTCCGCCTCATCTATGCCATGGACGGGTATGAGGTGATGGACAAGGGTGTGTGTGAATGTCTGTATGCGGGCATGATGACCGACACGGGATGCTTCTCATATGGGCCCTGCACGCAGGAGGTATATCTCATCATCAGCCTCATGATGCAGAAGGAGATCAACAAGGATCGCATATACAATAAGGTGTTTAACAACTACTCGGAGGGCCGCCTGCGCCTGATGGGATATGTGCTGTATGAGAAGATGAAGGTGTACCCCGACCATCATGCAGCGCTCATCACGCTCACACGTGAGGAGATGAACCGATTTAACTTTGTCAAGGGCGACACCGAGGGGCTGGTCAACATACCCTTGCAGATGAAGGGCATACACTTCTCGGTCTTCCTGCGTGAGGATACGGAGAAGGATCTCATCCGCGTGTCGCTACGCTCACAGGGTACCTTCCCGTGCAACAAGTTTGCAGGCAGGTACTTCAATGGTGGCGGACACCTCAATGCCTCTGGCGGACAGTATGATGGTTCGCTCGATGAGGCCGTGGCGCTCTTCGAAAAGGGCTTGGAGGAGTTCCTCAAATCATAGGAAAAGGCCCATCAGACATGCTCAGAAATAAGATTCTGTTAAGATTTTAGCGTTAACGGATTCTAAATCATTTAAAAAAATGAACAAAGTAGTGTGAGGTATTGCTCTTTTTATTACTTTTGTCGAAAATTTGGAATAAACTGAATGAAGAAAACGATTTTACTGGCCCTCTTGGCTGTCCTCTCTGTGGGGCTCTACTCGTGCGAAGACTACGAGACATATGCTGAGCAGAAGGAGAAGGAGCGCAAACATATACAGGACTTTATCAAGGAACAAGGGATAACGGTCATCAGTATGGAGACCTTCGAGGCACAGGGTGATAGCACCAGCGTCGAGAAGAACGAGTTTGTGCTCTTCGAGGACAAAGGCGTGTATATGCAGATTGTGCGTAAGGGCGAGGGCAAGATGATGGAGGATGGCGACCGTGGCGTGTTCTTGGCGCGCTACCTCGAGTATAACATTGCCGATGCTGATACCATCTCGGGCAACCTCTACGCCTCAGCACCCGACAAGTTTACCTGCGAACGCAAGGGCGATACCTTCTCGGCATCGTTCACCTATGGCTATATGTATGGCATCTATGGTAGTGCTGTACCTAAGGGCTGGATGCTCCCGCTGAGCTATATCACCCCCGGCCGCCCCAATGACAAGGCTGCCAAGGTGCGCCTCATCGTACCTCATGGCGAAGGTACCTCACTGGCGGCGCAATACGTATACCCGACATATTATGAAATAACTTATATACCGGAGAGACAATGACACTTATCAAATCAATTTCAGGAATCCGCGGCACTATCGGTGGCGTGGCGGGCGAAGGTCTCAATCCGCTCGATATCACTAAGTTTGTAGCTGCTTACGCTACACTCATCCGTAAGACTACTACCGTACAGAGCAATACCATCGTGGTAGGTCGCGATGCACGTATCTCTGGTGAGATGGTGCGCAGCTGCGTATGCGGTACACTCATGGGTATGGGCTTCGATGTCATCGACATAGGCTTGGCATCTACACCTACTACTGAGCTTGCCGTGACCATGTCAGGCTCATGCGGCGGTATCATCCTCACCGCAAGTCACAATCCCCGTCAGTGGAACGCTCTCAAGCTCCTCAACGAGAAGGGTGAGTTCCTCAATGCCGTAGAGGGAGCAGAGGTGCTCTCATTGGCTGCTGCTGAGGCATTTGAGTTTGCAGATATCGACCACATCGGTCACTACACCAAGGACGACTCATACGACCAGAAGCATATCGATAGCGTACTCGCACTCGACCTCGTAGACGTAGAGGCTATCCGCAAGGCAAACTTCAAGGTGGCTATCGACTGTGTCAACTCTGTAGGTGGCGTGGTACTGCCCAAGTTGCTCAAGCAACTCGGTGTGGAGACCATCGAGGGACTCTATTGCGAGCCCACAGGTGACTTCCAGCACAACCCCGAGCCCCTGGAGAAGAACCTTACCGACATCATGGGCCTCATGAAGAAGGCTGACCTCGATGTTGCCTTCGTTGTTGACCCCGACGTTGACCGTCTCGCTATCATCGATGAGAATGGCGATATGTATGGTGAGGAGTATACACTCGTGACCATCGCTGACTATATCCTCCAGCATACACCTGGTAACACTGTATCAAACCTTAGCTCTACACGCGCTCTGCGCGACGTGACCCGCAAGTATGGCCTCGAGTACAATGCTTCGGCTGTAGGTGAGGTTAACGTAGTGACCAAGATGAAGGCTACAGGTGCCGTTATCGGTGGTGAGGGTAATGGTGGTGTCATCTATCCCGCAAGCCACTATGGCCGTGACGCTCTCGTAGGTATCGCACTCTTCCTCACCTATCTCGCTAAGAAGCAGATGACCGTGAGCGAGCTCCGCAAGACCTACCCCGCATACTACATGGCTAAGAACCGTATCGACCTCACTCCCGACGTAGATGTAGACGCTATCCTCGTGAAGGTAAAGGAAATCTACGCTAACGAAGAGGTGAACGATATCGACGGCGTGAAGATCGACTTCCCCGATAAGTGGGTACACCTGCGCAAGAGCAATACTGAGCCCATCATCCGCGTATACTCTGAGGCTGGCTCTCCTGAGGAGGCTAATGCTATCGGTGAGGCTGTGATGGCCGTAGTATATGAGCTCAGCAAGAAGTAATAGCATATTTTTTTACAACAAAAATCCTAACCTTAACACTATGCTTATTACTCTCTTTCTGATCACTACCGTTATCGGATTCTTTATAAAGAAGAAGAAAAGAGCGCAATAGACCTCATTGAAGATTCACGCTGACGTTGACGTTGACCTGATCGGTCAGCGTCGGCGTTGGCGTTCTTTTTATTAATTGAAAATTGAGAATTGATAATTGAAAATTATGCTCCGCGGTGGGAATTCTCGACTTTCCTTCTTAACTCTTAACTTTTAATTTATTCATGGCCAAGATACAGAAGACCAATGCTGCTCGCCTGCTCGACCAAGCTAAGATATCCTACGAACTCATCCCCTACGAGGTGGACGAGAACGATCTCAGTGCACCCCACGTAGCTGAGTCGTTGGGCGAAGATATTGCTCAAGTGTTCAAGACGCTAATCCTGCAAGGCGACCGCACAGGTTATTTTGTATGTGTCATCCCTGGTGATGCCACCGTAGATCTCAAACTTGCCGCCAAGGTGTCGGGCAATAAGAAGTGTGAGATGATACCAATGAAGCAACTTCTCCCCCTCACTGGCTATATTCGCGGAGGATGCTCACCTATAGGCATGAAAAAACATTTCCCGACCTATATACACCACACCTGTAATGACCATCCGTACATCTACATCAGTGCTGGTGTACGTGGCCTTCAAGCCAAAATTGCTCCTGCCGACCTCCTGCGCATTGCTCAGGCCGAGGTGGCAGTGCTCTTTTAGGGTACTTCTATATTTTTATTATGGTAATAATATAGGAGTTTACCCATTTTTACAATTCTCCTCCTAAGGTAGGAGGAGTACCCTCGTAGAGGGGGAGGTGGTATGAACTTTCTGCTAATACCCCCTCCGCTTCGGTCGTCCCCCTACGTTAGGGGGACAATCCGTAGCTCAGGGTAAACTGCTATATTATTTCCTTTATTATTAATCAATAAGCTTGTGTTCCTTACACCCGTCACAAGCCGTACTGCTATAGCTACCTACGATGCCAAGTCCGCCACGGATGTTGGTGTGGATGTGTGTGGGCTCGCCTACGAAGGTGCCTCCCATGATGCCGTATGATGATGCGGTGCTGAGGTAGCGGTAGTAGTCTTCGCTGAGGGTCTCGAGCATGAAGTGGTAGTGATAGGTGGCCTTACTCACGGTGTCAGAAGGGAAGATGAAGCCATTGGCCCAGTCATTGCCGCCCATCCAGCCGCTCTCGGGGTCAAACATCTCACCACTCGTGCGGGGCGACTCCATGAGCATGAGGAAATCTACGGTCGACTTACCATCAGTACTATGCAACTGTTCGTCGGTGAAGATGAGAGAGTTGTACGAAGTGAGGTAGAGTAGTCCGCCCAGGAGCTGGGCTGCGCTCTCGCTATCGATGACCAGTCGGCTACTGCTCTCAGTGAGTAGGTAGTGGGGGTAGAAGCCCTCTTCGGTAACGAAGTATCCCGATGTGTTGTCTTGCTTATCTTGATCATAGCCTCCATATATGTCTTCGGGATAGCGCGCAAGGTAGGTGCCGTAGTAGTCTATCGTGAGGCGATAGTAGTTTGCCTCATCAGCAGGATCGTCGATACGAAGGCTTACGAGCATGGCACTGTCCACCTCGTTGAGGGTGGCGAGGCTCACGGGGTCGCCGGGATTGGTGAAGGGCTGCATTGCCGTATGAGCTATGGTAAGGGGAGTGGGAGTTGTCACTTGTGCGGTGGCAGTAGCCGTACCTATAGCATGGGAGGCGGTGAGGGTGACCTCATCTCCTGAGCGAAGGGTATATTGGCTGCGATAGTCCTTGGTGTCGGCAGAGTAGGTGAGGGGTAGGCTTTCTCCATGGATGGTAGCCGTTACCGTAGCATCGGCAAGGCGCTGAGGCTCCTCGGTATCGAGAAAATGTGCCGTACGGCTTACCGTAGCGGTAAGTGTGCTATCGGGGAGCAGCAGGGCATTGAGCACCAGGCGGGGAGCCCCTATTTGCTCGTCATATGGGAGGTCGTTGACGCAGGAGGACATAATCATCGCGCAAAGGATAGGGCCTCCCCAACCCCTCCCAAGGAGGGGCTTGCCAGTATCGCGGATATCTTTTATAATCTTTATCATAGTGTTTCTTGCTTTCATTTTTCTTTAGTTTCTGTGGAGGTTCTCCCCATAGAGGGGGAGATGTCCGAAGGACAGAGGGGGTCTTTCTTCAGAATTGAACCCCATAACTAAACGAGGGGATGATGGGGAATATCGTCACCTTGCGTAGTGTACGGTAATACTCCCATGTCTTGTAGTCGTAGCCCTCGTAGAGGTATACCATGAAGGGATTCATATTGTTATAGGCGTTGTATACGCTGAGGTTGATGGTGCGCTTTACGCCTGGGTGGCGCTTGAATTGCTTGTGGAAGTTGACGCCAAGGTCGAGGCGGTGGTAGGGCTCGAGGCGATAGTTGTTGCGATCACCAAAGTAGCCAAGGGTGCCGGCATAGCTATCTGCCGTGTGGGGCTGCTCCTCGTAGTAATGGGTGTAGAGGGTGCCGCAATTGCCCGTGGCGTATACCCATGTGGCGCTGAGATCTATGCGGTCGTTAAACTTGTAGTTGGCGGTGATGTTGACATCGTGGCGGCGGTCATACTTGGCATGGAAGGGGCGGCCCTCGTTGATGATGTGGCCCTCGCGGTCAAACTGGCGCATAGTCTTTGACCAGGTGTAGGCTATCCATCCAGTAAATTGACCGATGGAGCGCTGAGCCATCAGTTCGAGTCCGTATGACCAGCCGTCGCCCATGGCCACCTTGTCTTGCCATGTAGAGGTGCCTGTCATGAAGGAGGTTCCCTCGCGGTATTCGAGCAGATTGCTCATATGCTTGTAGTATCCCTCTGCAGAGAGGTCGCAGAGCCCATCTATCTCATAGTAGGCGCCACCAGCGACCTGGTGTGAGTGCTCGGGTAGGATGGTCTCAGTGACGGGTACCCAGAGGTCGGTGGGGAGGCTGATGCTGCTATTGGAGAGCAGGTGTACGTATTGCGTCATATAGGCATAGCCAGCCTTGAGCGAGAGATTGTCGGTGATGAGCATACGGCTACTGAGGCGTGGCTCGAGGGCATGGTATAGCTCACCGCCCACGGTGAAGGTGGAGTAGTTGAGGCCTGCGTTGAGCTTCACCACATCGGTGAGTGTCATGTTGTCTTCTACATAAAGTTGTGTCTCGTGAGCGAGTATGTCGGGCTCGCCCAAGCGTTGCGTGTTCTCCTCTTTGCCCTGCTTCTCGCTCATGGTCATCACGTCGGGGCTGAAGGTGTGGTGCGTGTAGGCTGTACCCATGCGCATGTCGTGGTGGGGACTGGGGCTGTAGTGCAGCTCTACCTTGCCGGTGAGGTCATAGATGCCTGAGTGCATGTCGAGCTGTGCCTTGTAGTTTTGGCCCAGCACCTTGTCCTTCTCGTCGAAGCCCATGCCTATCTTGTGGCGATACTGGGTGTAGCTCACCGAGGCATCGAGAAATAACTGAGGGTTCACCACGTGGTTCCATCGGGCTGCTGAGACGATATTGCCCCACTTCCACGCGAGGCGGCTATCGCTACGGTAGTCCTTGGTGTCGGCCTCGTTGATAGAGAAGTATATCTCGTCGTCGCCCATGTAGTGGCTCAGGTAGAGTCGGTCGCGGTCAGAGAACTTGTGGTTGACCTTTACGTTGAGGTCGTAGAAGTAGTAGCCAGCGCCGTAGTCGGTCTCGTCATCCTCGAAGCGGCTCATATACCATAGTGCGGCATTGGTGATGAGATCTGAATAGGTGCGACGTGCCGAGATGTTAAACGAGGTCTTGCCCTTCCACAGAGGACCTTCGAGGCTGAACTTTGACGATACGGCTCCTATGTGCAGATTGCCGTGGTAGTGGTACATGTCGCCCTCCTTCATGCGCACATCTACCACCGAAGAGAGGCGGCCTGCGTAGTGGGCGGGGAAGCTACCCTTGTATAAGGTGACATTCTTGATGGCATCGGGATTAAAGGCTGAGAAGAAGCCAAACATGTGGTTTACATTGTATACGGGTACACCATCGATGAGCATCAGGTTCTCATCGGGGCTGCCGCCTCGTACGTAGAGTCCTGCAGAACCCTCGGTGCCGCTCTGTACTCCGGGAAGAAGCTGGAGTACCTTCAATACGTCGGTCTCGCCAAACATAGCGGGCACGGCCTTGATCTGCGCTATGGGGATGTCTATGGCGCTCATCTGTGAGCCACGTACTCCGAGGTCGAGACGGTTGCCCACGATGGTCACCTCATCAAGGGTCGAGTGGGGATGTAGGGCGATGTTTACTACCGTGTCACGTGTGAGGATAAACTGCTTTACCTGTGGAGTGTATCCCACGTATGAGGCGGTGAGCGAGACCTCTCCCGCAGGTAGTGTGAGTGAGTAGTATCCGTAGGCATTGGTCACCGTGCCATTGCCGCTTGCGCGGTCGTATAGCGTGGCGCCTATCATGGTCTCCTCAGCGGCCGCGTCGGTGATGTATCCGCTCACGGTGTGGTGCTGAGCTTGCATCGTTGTCGCGCACCAGACGAGTAGGGCAAGGAGGTATGTGAAACGCTTCTTCATAATGGCTGCAAAGGTATGTAAAATATAGGAAACAGCCATACGAAATATGTTAAAATAAGAAACTAGGCACCACCCTCGGGGTGATGCCTAGCTCTTTATTGCCTACGGTTAGGGAGATTACTCCTTAACGATGGTGAAGATGTGTGCCTCTGACTGAGATGTCTTAGCGGTAGAGAGACGATTTCCCTCGATAATCCAGAAGTTGCTACCACCGCTACCTGCGTTGCGGATAGCAAACTTACCATCCTGCTCTGTGAGGATATAGGTGTTCCAGTTGTGTGCATATGCCTCGGGCTTTCCGAAGTTACATACCTCATTGACGTAGCGGTCGTCAGCTACGCTCTCGAGGCGGTAACGACCATTCTCGCCGATGACGATGAAGCGCCACAATTGAGCCTTGTCGCCTTCGCGCTTAGCTGCAAAGGTAGGTCTACCACCCTGGCCATTTACGTTGCCGTTGGTCAAGCAACGTCCGTTATCATCCATAATGTAGTATGCCTCACCGCTCTCTACGGTGGGGTAGGTCTTTGTCTCACCACCTACGGGGATGATTTCGAAGATGAAGTGCTCGGCCTTCACGCTCTTGTCTTCGGTGAGGTTGATGCGCTCCTCGTCAGCCATCCACATACGGCTACCTGCGCTTGTGCCACACTGAATAGCATACTTGCCATTCATGCGGTAGATGCCCATTGAGTGCCATGCGGGGTCGTAGGGGTTATTGGTCTTGTCCTTCCAGAAGTTACCCACCTCGTTGATGTAACGGCCGTCCTGGGCATTGGTGATCTTGTAACGCTCGGTGATGGGGTCGATGTTGATGTTCCACTCCTGACGCTGAGGATTGATGACATCCTCTGAAGCCTGCCATACGGGGTAGTCGCCAACGCGGTCGGGGTTAGCATTCACATCGGTGAGCCAACGTCCGTTCACCTTTATATAATAGCGTCCTGCTTCGATGAGGTCAGTGGGGAAGAGGTCGGTACGATAGGTGTACTTGTTCTTATACTCACGAGCGACGCTCTTGCTAACCGACTTGATGAAGGGAACTACCACCTCGTTTGCTACGATGGGGTTGGGCTTCTTGATAGAACCTTCGAAGTTACGTGAGATGATGGTCTTCTGCTTCTGCTCGAGTTGCAATTGCTTCTCGTAACCAGCGATAAATGCCTTGTCGTCACCCTTGTTGAGCAGGTGGTAGAGCTGCATCACCGTCTCACCACGCTGACCGATGATCTTCATCACTTCGAGCCAAGGTGCTATCTCGGCGATCATCTCAGGCTCTTCGGTAGAGTTGAGCAACTCGTCGGCTGCCTGTACCATCTCTGTGAACTGCTGGGTCATCTTTTCTACGGCCTCTTTATTATAACCCTTAGCGATGGCTGCATAGAACTCGTCGACAGCCTTCTTGAATGTGGCAGACTCGCCTTGACGACGCAAACCGTGTCCTGTGGGGCCGAGGTCGATGTTGTGCTGGCAGAATACGCGGAATGCATCTACATGGTCGGGCATCAACTCCTGCAATGCACGCTCCCATGAGGTCACTGATGAGTATGCATCCATGTTCCATGTGTAGTCGGCAATGCTATAAAGGGATACCTTAGAGGCTTCAGCATACTCCATGGGATTTGATACGAAGCCGCTGAGCTGATCTGCGATGTTGAGGTCATTGCCATAGGTGGGTCCCATGAGCATGTGGTCGATACAGAAGTCATTTACGGGATAGTTGAGCCAGATGTAAGCATCGCGCTTGATCTGAGCGTTGATCCAGTCCATGTCACTCTTGTTAATCATGTCTACAACGGTAGCACCTGTCCACATGATGCGGATATCTTTGTCCATAGTGGTACCGAGATCGGTGAGGTAGGGGCCACCTGACCAACTCTTGTTGTACTGGGTAGGACAGAGGATGAGGGGAGCTACATCGGGATGTTTCTGTACGAACTCGCGATTGAGGAAGTTCATGTACTCAGCCTGTTTTGCACCCTTTGATTGCTCTGCGCCGAAGATATCATCGAAGAAGATGGCGAAAGCACGTACGCCGAGAGCGTACATCCACTCCAACTTCTGTATTGAACTCTTGCGATCTGCATCGTTCCACTTAATGTCGCCACCCGGGTGCATAGCCCATACGAAATCTACCTTGTTGGCTGCTGCCGCCTTAGCTAGTTCACCGATGCGCTGAGCCTCGTCTGCGGGGTAAGCCTCACGCCACTGATGACGGTGGTAGGGGTCATCCTTCGGACCATAGATGTATACGTTGAGCTTGTTCTTGCCGTAGAAGTCAAACTGGCGCAAGCGGTCCTTATGGCTCCAGGGGTTGCCATAGAAACCCTCTACCACACCGCGCTCCAATACATCGGGCCAGTCCTTCACTTCAGCCTTCATTACTTCGGGTTGCGATGCCATCTGCAAGAAGGTCTGTACACCGTAGTAGGTACCCGCTTCGTCGTTACCAGCGATTACTACCTGCTTGTTATCGATGCTGATGTAGTATCCCTCTACCTTGTTGGGGATGGCTGAGCTGTACTTCTTTACAGCCTTGTCACCACGCTCACCGATGATAACCTTAACACCCTTTGCGCTTTCGCCGAAATTACTGCGCAATAATGCTACTGCATCGGCGTCTGCCTCCTCGGCACCCTGTAATACAATAGCCTCGGGTTTGTCAAATGCCTTGTCACCCCACACCAAGCGTTGGGGAAGAGGCGAAACATTCACTGTCTGTGCTGTTGCAGCCACTGTCATACACAGTGCTGCGGTCATGGATAAGATAGTTCTGTTTTTCTTCATAATGATTATTTGTATAATGAATTGTTGTTGTGCTTGATACTATTTAGCCTACGAAGATACGCATTCTTTTTTATATATACGTAGTGCTTACTGGTTTTTTCGTTAGTTTGTGGTGTAATTGTTATTTTAAGAAGAGATTTTTAAGTGCTTAATAGCTCTTTTTGTATTCTCGATGCTTCTTTAACGGCTAAAGTTTTTTATTTACAAAGAGATAATCTTTGTTTTTACTTCTATTATTCGTATATTTGCAGCTAATTTATAAAAATGGGGCGTGCCCCACACTGTTTTTTTATAAGAAAATTGTATGAAAGCATGTTTCATGGGGTTGGGATACATTGGTCTCCCGACTGCAATTATAGCGGCTAAGCATGGCGTAGAGGTAGTTGGCGTGGATGTCAACGCTGACGTCGTGGAGGTAACCAATACCGGTAAGCTGCATATCGTAGAAGATGGACTGGAGGAGTTGCTACAGGAGGTAATAGCCATGGGCAACTTCAAAGCATATACGAAACCACAGGAGGCGGATGCCTTCTTTATCGTTGTTCCGACTCCCTTTAAGGGTAGTCACGAACCAGATATCTCGTTCGTGGAGGCTGCTACCATGATGGTGCTCCCGCTGCTGAAGGAGGGTGACCTGTATGTGATAGAGTCGACCTCTCCTGTAGGTACTACAGAGAAGATGGCTGAACTGATATTCAAGCATCGCCCCGAGCTGAAGGGGAAAATACATATTGCATATTGCCCCGAGCGTGTGTTGCCTGGTAATATCATCTATGAATTGGTCAACAATGACCGCGTGATAGGTGGTATCGATGAGGCTTCGACCGAGAAGGCAAAGGAGTTTTACCGTCACTTTGTAAAGGGGCAGCTGCACTCGACCAATAGCCGCACGGCAGAGATGTGTAAGCTTACAGAGAATGCTTCGCGCGACGTGCAGATAGCATTTGCTAATGAGCTTTCGCTAATCTGTGATAAGGCGGGTATCAATGTGTGGGAGCTGATAGAGCTGGCCAACAAGCATCCGCGCGTAAACATCTTGCAACCAGGATGTGGGGTGGGTGGCCATTGCATTGCTGTAGATCCCTATTTTATCTCATCGGCTTATCCTAATGAGGCTCGTATCATCTATCAAGCGCGTGAGATTAATAACTACAAAGCGCAGTGGTGTGCCGAAAAGGTGCGTAGCATGATGCTCGAGTATGAGCTCAAGAATCATCGCTCACCAAGAGTGGCTATGATGGGATTGGCCTTCAAACCCAATATCGACGACCTGCGTGAGTCGCCCGCAAAGCTCATCACGTCGCGCGTGCTCCAGTCATGTAATAATGGTGATGTGATGGTGGTAGAGCCTAATATCACTGAGCATAACGTATTTAAGCTAACAAATTACAAGACGGCATACGAAAAAGCTGATATTGTCGTTTACTTAGTAAACCACCGTGAGTTTGCCGAGTTGGACTATCGCACAGATGTGCAGGTGCTCGACTTCTGCGGCGTGTTCAAGAAGTAATTCTAGGTATCATGAGAAAAGTGATGTTGGTATTCGGTACTCGCCCCGAGGCTATCAAGATGGCTCCGCTGGTGAAGGTATTCGAGCAATATTCAGAAGATTTTGAAACGATAGTATGTGTCACAGGTCAGCACCGAGAGATGCTCGACCAGGTGCTCCGTCTCTTTGATATCACCCCCGACTATGACCTCAACATCATGAAGCAAGGACAAGATCTTTATGATGTGACCTCGCGCGTGCTCCTCGGTATGCGCGATGTGTTGCGTGAGGCTCAGCCTGATGTGGTGCTCGTGCATGGAGATACTACCACAAGTACGGCAGCTGCTCTCGCTGCATTTTACCAACAGATCCCTGTAGGTCATGTGGAGGCAGGCTTGCGTACGCACAATATCTATAGTCCGTGGCCTGAGGAGATGAATCGTCAGATCACTGGTCGCATCGCTACCTATAACTTCTCACCCACACCGCTTAGTCGCCGCAATCTCTTGGAGGAGAAGGTGAGTGAGCAAAGCATCATCGTGACAGGTAACACCGTCATCGATGCGCTCTATTGGGTGGTGGACAAGATTAAAAGCAACGAGACGCTCAATGAAGAACTCAAAGCTACATTGTCCGCCGCTGGCTACAATACTGATCGACTAAATGATCAGCGAAAGTTGGTGCTGATTACTGGGCATCGTCGTGAAAATTTTGGTGATGGCTTTATCCATATGTGTACAGCCATACGTGACCTTGCGCAGAAGTACCCTGATGTTGATTTCGTATATCCCATGCACTTGAACCCCAATGTGCGTAAGCCCATCCATCAGGTTTTCGGTGAGGACTTAAGTGGATTGGGTAACATGTTCTTTATCGAGCCATTGGAGTACCTCTCGTTTGTGTATCTGATGGAGAAGGCAACTCTCGTGCTTACCGATAGTGGAGGCATACAGGAGGAGGCTCCCGGATTGGGTAAGCCTGTACTTGTGATGCGTGATACTACCGAGCGTCCCGAGGCTTTGGAGGCGGGTACGGTGAAGCTGGTGGGCACAGACTACGATAAGATTATGTGCGAGGTGTCACGACTCTTGGATGATGCAGCCTATTACGATGCTATGAGTCAGGCGGTAAATCCGTATGGTGATGGCAAGGCATGTGAGCGTATCGTCGATTTTATAAGAAATATCTAATATATATAATAAAGGTATATGAAGGTTCTCATCGTTTCATTCTACTATGAGCCCGAAGTGGGAGCGGCACCCAGCCGTATCACCAATCTGGCAAAGGGGCTGAAGGCCTCGGGGATGGATGTCGATGTATTGACCTGTTTGCCCAACTATCCCAAGGGACGCATCTTTGATGGGTATCGTGGTAGCTTCTCTATGAAGGAGACGATTGAGGGTATCAATGTGTATCGTTATTGGACCTATGCCACTGTATCAAAGAATCCTCTGAAGCGGGTACTCGCGATGACGGCCTTTGCTACCACGCTATGGGCTTTCGCTCGCAGACGCAAGCTGATAAAGAGTTATGATCGTGTCATCATACAGTCTCCTCCTATCTTAGTGGCGGCATCTGCAATAGTACTGTTTAAGAAATGCTTTGGTAAGCATACCATCCTCAATGTGTCTGACCTATGGCCCATGTCGGCCGTAGAGCTCGGTTTTATGCGTGAGGGTAGCCTGTCGCATCGTGCGATGAGTGGCATAGAGCGATTTATGTATCGTTCGGCTGATGCTGTCATGGGACAATCGGGAGAGATCGTGGAGCATGTGTTGGGGATGTTCCCCGACAAGCGTACCTTCCTTTATCGAAACTTGCAGCCGGTACAGGTGGAGAAGCAAGCCAAGTCTAAGGGACAGAAGTTGAAGATTGTATATGCCGGCCTCTTTGGTGTGGCGCAGGATATGTTGTCTTTGCTTCGTGGTATAGACTTTGTGGATCTTGGGGTGGAGATGCATCTCTATGGTGGTGGAAATCAGATGGCTGAGATCGAAGAGTACATCAGCCAAGGCGATAAAAATATCTATTATCATGGATATGTGTCGAAACAACAGATGGGAGAGGAACTGAAAAAGTATGACCTTTCAATCATACCTTTGGCTGCGCATATTCATGGCGCGGTGCCTTCTAAAATTTTCGACTTACTCCCCGAGGGTATCCCTATTCTTTTCAGTGGAGAGGGTGAGGGTGCTCGTATTGTGAATGAGTATGGTCTTGGCTTGGTGTCTCCGCATGGTGACTATGCTACTTTGGCTCAGAATATACAGGCATTCGTCAATATGACGGATGAGGAGTATGCCGCTCTTGTCAATAACTGCCTCTGCGCATCGCGAGATGCCTTCTCGTATGCTAAGCAGATGGAGCGCTTCTGTGAATTTATAGGTGAGTAAGAGAAGAATTTTATTTGCCTTGCGTTAATTTCAGCCTGCTTTACAGCCTGAAATTAGGCTTCGGCTCAGAAATACGCAAATAAATTTAACTTTGTTGAATCTCTGCCTCTCTCAGTAATAGAAAAGTAAACTTTTCCGCAACTTTCGCTCGTTGAGATTTGGTATTTCATTCGGTTTGCACTAATTTTGTAGAAAATTTCATATAGAGTTATGATCAATAGAGTACTTATCAGATTGAAGGTGGTTCAGATTCTTTATGCCTACTACCAAAATGAGGGCAAGAGTTTGGAAGCAGCAGAGAAGGAGTTGTTTTATAGTTTGAGTAAAGCGTACGACTTGTACCATTACTTGCTGTTGCTGATGGTGGAGGTGACACGTTTTGCTGATCGCCGCATCGATAACCGCCGCAATAAGTTGCGCCCTACAGAAGAAGATCTCAACCCCAATACACGCTTTATCGATAATGCCTTCATGGCTCAGCTCGCTCAGAACAAGCAACTGGAGGAGTATAGCAATAACCAAAAGCGTACATGGGAGGATGAAGGTGAGTTTATCAAGCGTTTGTTTGCTGCCATCGAGGAGACCAAGGCTTATCAGGAGTATATGAGCAAGGATGCCTTGACCTACGAGGATGACCGTGAGTTGTGGCGTAAGTTGTACCGCTCTTTGATTGCTCAGAATGAGCAGATTGATGAGATCCTCGAGGAGCAGAGCCTCTACTGGAATGATGATAAGGCAATCGTAGATACCTTCGTGTTGAAGACCATCAAGCGCTTTGAACCAGAGAATGGCGCAGATCAGGAGTTGATGCCTGAGTATCGCGATGAGATGGATACTGAGTTTGCTCGTAAACTCTTCCGCAACGCTATCGTAGGTGCTGAGCCCTATCGCAAGATGATCGCTGAGAATACCAAAAACTGGGATATGGAGCGTATCGCTTTCATGGATGTTCTCATCATGCAGGTGGCGTTGGCTGAGATGTTTAGCTTCCCCTCAATCCCTGTATCAGTGACACTCAACGAGTACGTAGAAATCGCTAAGATGTATAGTACTCCTAAGAGTGCCAGCTTCATCAATGGCATGCTTGATACCATCGTGAACAAGCTGAAAGAAGAGGGTAAACTGAACAAAGCATAACTAAAAATTGTGTATCTTTGTACGCAGGAAAGTGTAACAGATTAATTATTTACTTATAACATAAAAACGTATAAAACAATGTTGTTCTTACAAGCACAAGCAGGAGGCTCAGCCTCACTTCTCTCATCGCCCATCGTCATGTTGGTATTGATGTTTGTTATCATGTGGTTCTTCATGATTCGTCCGCAGCGCAAGCAGCAGAAGGCTATCGAAGCTTTCCGCAATAGCCTCAGCGCAGGTCAGCAGGTGGTGACAAGCGGTGGCATATATGGCACAGTAAAGGATATCATCAATGAGAATGGTCGCCAGATCGTAGTGCTGGAGATTGCTACAGGCGTGAAGATCAAGATCGACAAGTCTTCAATCTTTGCAGACATGTCGGCAAATGCACAACAGAAGTAAAAACTCGTCATTGATGGCTGGAAAGCAACCCCGTCAGTTACAGAGCACAAAACATTTCCTTAGAAACTTCCTGCATATTAATGATAGCAGGGAGTTTCTCGTATTTTTATTGTTTCTGCTCGTGGCCTTCTTCTTCTGGTACCTGACGACCATGACCAATGAGTATGAGATGAAGTTTACTCCTACACTCAAACTGAAGAATGTGCCTCAAGAACTCATTGTGATAGAGCCGCTGCCCGAGAAGATTGAGGTGACGCTCAAGGATCAGGGTGATAAACTCATCGAATACAAGGCTCGTGGCATGTTTAAGGAACTGGTGATTGACTATCGACAGTATGCCAATCCCTCGGGGCGCGTGGCTATCTATGGCAATGAGCTCAATAGATTGATAACCGACAGGCTTGCTTCGTCTACCCAAGTAACAAAACTATCGCTCGACACGTTGCAGTGTTATACCGCTTCGGCTCGCGGGGTAAAGGTGCCTGTTAAGGTGAACGGACGCATCGAAGCGAGTGGTCAGTACCGTGTAAATCGTATCGGAGTATCACCCGATAGTGTCATGGTATATGCAGCATCTTCATTCTTGGATTCGCTGAAGGCTGTATATACTCCTCGTGTGAACTTTGCAGATCTTACCGACTCTGTAAGCCAGGTGCTCGCCCTTAGTGGTGGACGACGTGGGGTGAAGTATGTGCCCTCGGAGGTGGTGGTAAGCGTTGCCGTTAGTCCCTATGTGACCAAGACCGTAGAGGTCCCCATTACTGGATATCTCTTTCCTTATGGTATGTCGCTCAAGACATTCCCGTCAAAAGCGAAAGTCTCTTTCCGCATAAGCTTGGAGGACTATAATAAGGTAAGCGAAAAGGATTTTGCACTTCAAGTAAACTATACGCAGATACAGAATAATCTTTCGGGAAAGATTGCGCCGAAGTTGGAAAGCGCTCCCAGCAGTGTGACCAATATAAGCATCGAGCCCGAAGAGGTGGATTACCTTATAGAAGTGAATCCCCTGTACTATGCTCCATAGTCGTCTATATACTTATATATAAGATGTATACATCGCACACTCCACATAAGATAGCCGTGACTGGCGGTATTGGTAGTGGCAAATCTGTAGTATCGCGCCTCTTACGTATGATGGGGGTACCCGTATACGATTGCGATGCTGAAGCTAAGCGGCTGATGAACAATAGTCCTGAGATACGTGCGGCATTAGTTAAGGCTATAGGTGCTGATGTGTATGGCGCAGATGGTTGTATCAATCGCCCTTACTTAGCCTCCTATATGTTTGGCAATCCTGAGCATGTGACAATTGTTAATCACATCGTACATCCCGCAGTGCGCGCTCACTTTAATCAGTGGGCGATGTGCGCTCATGCACCTATTGTGGCGGTAGAGACAGCCATACTCTATGAGTCTGGTATGGATGCTGATGTGGACTCGGTGCTTCTGGTGCAGGCTCCTCTTGATTTGCGCATACGGCGTGCGATGCTAAGAGATGGTTCCGATGAGCAGAGCATACGTCGTCGCATCGGTGCTCAGATGTCAGATGAGGAGTTGTTAAAGAAAGCTACTTATGTGATACTCAATGATGATAGCGCATCACTCATTGCTCAGACTCGAAGAGTCTTGGCTCTTGTCGCAGAAAATAGCGCGCAGTAGGGGCTAAGTTTTCTGCTAATATATTTCGCAAAGTCACATAGATGATGTATTTTTGCACCTGCAATAAAAAAATATAGGCAAAGGAATAATTTATTAATACAAAAAAGAAAACTATTATGCTTAGAACAGTTTTGACAGTTGCCGGCAAGCCCGGTTTATATAAGTTGGTATCAAGTGGTCGTAACATGCTCATTGTTGAGGCTATCGACAGCACCAAGAAGCGTATGCCCATACATGCTACCGACAAGGTGGTATCATTGGGTGATATCGCCATGTTTACCGATGATGAAGAGGTGCCCTTGTGGCAGGTGCTGGAGAATGTAAAGAATGTCTGCGAAGGCAACCTCTGCAGTCTCGACCATAAGAAAGCTGCTAATGAGGATCTCGCTGAGTGGTTTGCTCAGGTGTTGCCCAACTATGATCGTGACCGCGTGTATATGTCACACGTGCGCAAGCTTATCCAGTGGTACAACCTCTTGATTGAGAATGGTCTTAACGAATTCGTTCCCGAAGAGGAGGCTGAAGAGGCTGGCGAAGAGGCATAATCAAGCTTACATTCATTAATCAAACACACGATACGAATATGAAGAAGCTCTTTACCGTATGTGCCCTTGCAGGAGCGATGTCGCTCAATGCTAATGCGCAAAACTGGGGTGGCTTGCTCAAGTCACTCACAGGTGGTGATAAGACTGAGACTACTACCGAGACAACAACTACTGAAAACGCTGCCTCTGCGGCAACAGACTTGTTGGGCGGTTTGCTCGGTACTTTGGCTAATACAGGCACCAGTGCAAACGATGATGGCACCGCACTCACCACAGATGGCGTAGTATCAGGTCTCTTGGGTGCAGTGCTCAATGCCTTCACTACAGTAAATCAGCAGACCCTCATCGGTACATGGAACTTTAAGGGTTCTGCATTTGTCTTCGAAAGTGAAAAGGCTTTGGCTAACTTGGGTAGCAGTGCTATCGCTTCACAGGTAGAGGCTAAGGTAGATGGTTACTTGGCAAAGCTCAATATTAAGGAAGGTGCTTGTACTATCACTTTTAACGAAGATAACACATGTATATTTGTTGCGGGCAAGCGCTCTTTGAACGGTACTTATGAGTTTAATGCTGAGACTAAGGAGTTGAAGCTCAGCTTTGGAGTTCTGCTCTCTACCACAGCATACCTCGTGTACGATGCTGGTACCATCAATATCGTATACCAGAGCGATGGTCTTTTGCGCATCCTCAAGGCTATCGGTTCTATGAATAGCAATGGTACTTTGGCATTGCTCAATACCTTGCTCGATCAGTACGATGGATTGCGTATCGGTATGGCATTTACTAAGTAAGCCTTAGAAGAAAGATATACAGAAAATATTTATTATTAGGGAGAGTTCGTGTGAACTCTCCTTTTTTTGTTTACCATTTTGTAGATACGTCAGTGAAGTGAACTCTGCTGGTATATCATTTTGTGTAGATTTTTTACTTTCAAAAAGTAGAGGAAATTTCTTTTTGGAAAACTTTTTCTCTGTTTTGTATAGGAAAATTGTCAATTTTGACAATTTTTGTAAAGAATTTTGTGTTTTTTCTTGTTTAAATTATCAAGAGCTATTACCTTTGTAAGTGAAAGAGTTAGCAACTGAAAGGAAGTTTTCGTAATACATTTAAAAAGTTTCTTTACTAAAATGGCAAGTTTGAATATAGGCGCACAACCATTCGTGAAATGGCCCGGACAAAAGAGTCAGCACTTACATATACTGACTCAAGCTCTCCCCTCAGACTTTGCCGAGATGACCGACGTTACTTATATAGAGCCTTTCGTAGGTGGCGGTGCCATGCTCTTTCACATGTTGCAGACCTATCCTAACATCAAGCGAGCTATCATCAATGACAGCAACCTTGATCTTATGCGTGCCTACAATACCGTACGTGACCGTTCCAAAGAACTTATAGCAGAGCTCAAGCAGATACAAAAAGAGTTCCTACCTCTCGACGAAGAGGAGCGTCAGGAGTACTTCAATGAGATGCGAGACGAGTTTAATGCTCGTCTTGTAGGTGGATTGCGCCATTCTGCTCTCTTTATCTTTTTGAACAAGACCTCCAATGCCAGCTACCGCACTAATGGGAACGGAAAGTTTAATGGCGCCTACAATCACTTGCATAATCCTGTCATCTGTGACGAACGTACAATTCTTGCTGATAGCAAGTTGCTTCAGCGTGTGACAATCGTTTGTGGAGATTATGAGAAGACCTACAGCGAAGCGTGTGGCAATACCTTCTTCTTCCTCGACCCTCCTTACAGACCTACCGGTAAGCGTCATCAGCATACAGACTTTAACGATAAGGAGCAAATACGACTGAAGAAGTTCTGTGATCTACTCTCTTTCCGTCATTTCCAATGGATGCTCACCAATAGTGACGGCAAGTGCCAAGATCCTGACGATACCTTTATGGAGCAACTCTACAGAAATTATAATGTAGAGCGTATATGGTCAAAGAATGCTATCGTGGCTAAGCCAGAGAAGCGTGAAAAACTTTCTGAACTTTTAGTGCGCAACTTCTCTCGTGAGATTCTCTCATTACGTGATGTGAATTGTCGGCAGCTCTCATTTGCTTTTTAATAAGGCACATACTTAATATAATAAAAACTGCCAAGCTTTAGCCTGGCAGTTTGTTGTATAATGAAATTGTTGTTATGCATCAGCAGGGTAGGTGACACCAAGTTGGCGGCGTATTTCGTCGATGACCTCCATAGTAGCGAGTGAGGTGTCAAGAGTGTTGACGGATGATTCGGGATGGCCTGAGATGACGAGGTCTATAAATTCTTTTATTTCGTAATAGTAGGGACTGTGGCTAAGTGGGATACTCAGCGCTTGGCGTGTGTCCTGTTGTGACTGTCCTTGTGATGTGGGAATGCGTGGGATGAGGTCTACCTGGCGTGCGATGTGGATGTGGTCAATGATGAGGTTACCCTCTTCGCCTTCGATCTCTGTGGGGAGGAAGGAGTTGGCTATCTTAGAATACAGTACTGTGGCATCCATGCCTGGGTAGCGGAAGTTGACAGCTCCCTGACCATCTACACCAGTATGGAGTACGATGCCTTGTGCTTCGATGCTTTGTGGGCGGCCAAAGAGTGCTATCATCGGGTAGATGGTGTAGATGCCGATATCCATGACGGCGCCATTGGAGAGTTCGGGCTTGAAGGCGTTGAGGATGGTACCCTCTTTGAACTTGTCGTAACGTGAAGAGTATTGACAATAGCAGGCAAAGTAGCGGCGTAGGGTGCCGAGTGTGCTGAGTTGTTCCTTTACGCGCAGGAAGTTGGGATTGAGGGTAGATATCATTGCTTCCATGAGGGTGACGCCATATTGGCGAGCTGCTGTGATCATGGCGCTTGCTTCACGTGCATTCGAGGCGAAAGGCTTCTCGCACAACACGTGTTTGCCGTGGCTCATGCAGAGTATGGCTTGCTCAGCGTGACAGCAATTGGGGGTGGCGATATATATAGCATCTACATAGTCGCTCGCTGCCATCTCTTCGAGTGAGGTAAATGTGTAGGGTATGCCGTGCTTGGCTGCAAATTCAGTAGCTCGCTCATGTGTACGTGAACATACGGCGGTGAGCTCGAAGCGCTCGTCTTCTCTGCCACCTTGTATCACCCAGTCGGTGATGTTATTGGTGCCGATGACACCGAATCTGACCTTTTTCATAGGTAATGATATTTTTTATTAATGTTGCAAATGTACGAATAATTCTTAAAACGAACGCTCTAAAAGGCGAGTGTAGTTGATAAATTAGAAGCTATAGTGAGGTGTTTTGTAAATAATCATAAAAAAAGTGCGATTTTGGATGAAATACTTGCTTTTCTCAAATAAAATATCCAACTTTGGCATTGATATGTAGATAGTACGAACGCAACTCCTGGGGAGTCGCACAAAAAGAACTTATAGCATGGAGAACGACAAAGAGAAAGACATCGTATATTCACAGGCAATCAAGGCTGGTAAGAGAATCTATTATTTAGATGTGAAGCGCAACAAACGTGATGAACTTTTCCTCTCTATTACGGAGAGCAAAAAGAAGGTCGCAGGAGAGGGCCCTGATGCGTCATACACTTTTGAGAAGCATAAGATATTCCTGTATCAAGAGGATTTTAGCAAGTTTATTAGTGGACTTAGTAAGGCTATTGGCTATATTCATGAGAATCAGCCTCTGAGTGAGCGTTATGCGATAGCTGAGGATATACCTTTAGTGGATGAATCTTTGGTAGATGGTAGCTCGCTCCCCGAGTTGGAAGGTTCGCTGGATATCCAGATTGATTTTGAGTGATGTGTAATAAAATGTGAGGGAAATGGATTTTTTGCTCGATTTGTACTAATTTTAATCTACTTCGTAGCTTGAAGATAGGCTGCACTTCGGAAATTGCCAAATAAATTTGGAATTTCGCTCAGTTTGCACTATCTTTGCAGCCGCTTTTCGTAGGATACCTCGTGAAGGCGTCCTAACATCGTGTGATGGCGAATTGAGCAGAGAACTTAATTTAGAGTAACACATTTTAAAAAAAGAAGAAAATGAAGTCATTTGAACTTAAAGGTACTTTTAGAACCGAAGTAGGTAAGAAGAGCACTAACGAGCTCCGTAAGAACAATGGTATTCCTTGCGTATTGTACGGAATCGAGAAGGAGGCTAAGGCTTTCGCTGTAACAACTGATGCTGTACGCAAGTTGGTTTATACTCCCGATATCCACGTTGTAAACTTGACTATCGATGGTCAGGAGTGCACCGCTGTATTGAAAGATATCCAGTTCCACCCCGTTAAGGATACTATCCTTCACATGGACTTCCTCCAGATCGTAGCTGACAAACCCATCGTAATGGAGGTTCCCACCGTTCTCACTGGTCTCGCTGCTGGTGTTAAGCTTGGTGGTAAGTTGCAGCAGGCTATCCGTAAGATTAAGGTTAAGGCTGTATATGCTAACATTCCTGAGAAGTTGACAATCGACGTAACTGAGCTCGCTCTCGGTAAGTCAATCAAGGTAGGTGAGCTCTCATTCGAGGGTCTTGAGCTCGTAACTCCCGCTCAGACTGTTGTATGCAGCGTAGCTGCTACTCGTGCTTCACGTGAGGCTGCAAACGGTAAGAAGTAATTATCTACTTAGATATTAAGAATAGGAGTTAGGAATGTGATTCCTAACTCCTACTTTTTTTAATTATTGCTCACTTCTATCTTTTTTGAAATAATATGAAATATCTGATTGTCGGCTTGGGTAATCCTGGCTACGAATACGATGGCACACGCCACAATGTAGGGTTTCGCGTGGTGGACGCCTTGGCTAAGGATGCCAATGTGACATTCGAGGACAAACGTTATGGCTTTGTGGCCAATATGCGTGTAAAGAACTGTCAGCTTGTGCTGCTCAAGCCTACTACCTATATGAATCTCAGTGGCAATGCGGTACGCTATTGGATGGAGAAGGAGAATATCGCTCCCGAGAATTTACTCATTGTAGTCGACGACCTCTCATTGCCTACAGGTACACTGCGCTTGAAGGGCAAGGGTAGCGATGCGGGACACAATGGCCTGAAGCATATCGCGCAGATTCTTGGTTCGCAGGCTTATGCACGCCTCAAGTTTGGTATTGGCAATGATTTTCCTCGTGGAGCGCAAGCAGACTTCGTGCTCGGTAAGTTCAACGCCGAGGACGAGGCTATCATCGAGAAGCAACTCACTACAGCCTGTGAGATTGTAAAGAGTTTCTGCCTGGCAGGGATCACCATCACGATGAACCAGTATAATAAGAAGTAAATCCCTTTTAATTAGGAATTAGTAAGTAGGAGTTAGGAATTTATTTATAAAATACGCGCAATGCCTAACTCTCTATTAAATTCTAACTCCTAATACCTAACTCCTAACCCATAAAAATGGAAGCACGAATAGACAAATGGCTGTGGGCAGTGCGTCTCTATAAAACACGCTCGATGGCTACAGATGCCTGTAAGAAGGGTCAGATAACGATGAATGGCGCTACGATGAAGCCCTCGAAGACAATTAAGGAGGGCGATGTGGTGAGTGTGCGCAAGCCGCCTATTACCTATACCTTCCGTGTGCTCAAGGCGATAGAAAATCGCGTAGGTGCTAAGCTGGTGCCCGAGATGCTCGAGAATATCACGCCAAAGGAGCAGTACGATATCCTTGAGATGAGCAAGATAAGCGGCTTCGCCAATCGTATGCGTGGCACAGGTCGCCCCACTAAGAAGGAACGCCGTGACCTTGATGAGTTCCTTGGTGACGATAACTTCGGCATGGCAGACTTCCCCTTCTTCGATGATGAGGATGATGACGAAGTATAAACCAGGAAGGAATCTATCAAGTTAAAAACAACAGTATCCTTATTGTTCAAAAGTAGGAGGAAGGACATAGCTTTCCTCTTACTCGTTTTATAGTTTATCGTTCAGATCCTTTACGCCGTTCTCACTAATTTCTTATGTCTGCAATCGTCTGAATTGCAAAAATTACGACATATTCCTTGTCTTACGTTTCGCCCAGATACTGAACAATCACTCTTACTTGGCCCCGGGTCAATACCTTTGTATAGTCTTTATACCCTACGGCTTGCATAGCCTTCCCTTCTACATGCCTCGTGTCTCGTGCATCTCGCGACGAAAGAGGCGTAACGTGCTATCGTAGTTGTGGTCGGGATAGTACATCTGTGTCAAGTCACCGAAGCTATATTCTTTGATTTGATCTGGGGTGCTTACAATTACGATTACAGTTAATATGCGCACTCACGATAGAGGCAAATATACTGTTGAGTAAAAACTCTTATTTTTTATATACCCACTCGATAGAGACAGAGCAAAGTAACTGTAATCGTAATTGTAATCACTTTAC
>JAFZFF010000092.1 GCA_017556045.1 Bacteroidaceae bacterium
CAGTACGTGTTACGTAACCGCCAGTCACTGCGCTCTGGATGTAGAATGCAGGACGACCCCACTTGAGCTCGCCGCAGTCGATGAATCTCCAACGGTACTCGGGGTTGGTGAGTGATACGTATGTCCAGCGGAGGATTACGTTACCATTCTCAGTGAGTGAGTTCTGGTCTGCAAAGACAGCCATGTCAGTGAGGTGGTTAGTCTTGATAGCGTCGAGACCGAGGAGGATGAGGTAGTCGGTATCAGCCTTAGGCAAGTTGTATACCAAACCGTTACCAGCAGCCTCAAGAGCAGCAGCAGCAGCCTCGAGAGCTGCATCCTCGCCACCCTCTGCCAAGAGCTTCTCAGCTGCAGCGAGAGCAGCATCGTAAGCCTCGAGATCAGATACCTGACCTACGCCGTCACCCTGTACGGGGTTGAGAGCAGATACAGTGTTGTATGTGGTCTGCAATGCCTGGTAAGCCTTAGAAGGACCATTGTTTACATAGAAACCGTCGATAGTAACCTCAGATACACCCTCATCGTTGGTGAAGATTACTGAGAATGTCTCAACGCTCTTAGAGAGTACCAAGGTAGCAACCTTACCCTCTACAGTAACCTGGTCGATAGCAACCTTGTTACCGAATACGTCGATAACGGTGAGGTCTGCGAATGCGCAGTCCTTATCAGCTGTGATGGTGAGGTTGTTAACACCCTCGTAGATTGACATAGCCTCAGAGCGGAAGTTGATCTCAGAGATGCTCTTAGCAGCCTGAGGAAGAACTACCATCTCACGGAAGAACCATGCTGAAGACTGGTCTGCGTTAGAATCCCAAGTGTGGATATAGCTCTTCACACCCTTGATAGCACCGTAGTTAGCTTCAATATCACTCCATGCACCGTTGTTGTGGAACTCCATGTTGAACTGCTTTCTTGAGTTGCCATCAGAAGCCATGATACCGAACTGACCACGACCGAGGCTCTTGAGCCAGAAGCTGTCAACGCGCTCGGTGAAGACGAAACGGTTGGGAACCAAGTTGCCCAATGTATCGATGAGCTCACCGAGGTAGAGACCTGTCTGAGCGTGCTTGAAGGTGTAGTATGCTCTGTCACCGTGGGTTGAGTAAGGCTCGAGGATGAACTCCTGACGTGCGCTATCGGGATGAGCAGTCTCCCACCACAACCAGTCACCATAGATGGTGTCAGTGTGCAAGGTAAGAGCCTTCATGATGTTCTGGTTAGAGAAGAAGCGGGGCTCACCAGAGATGATGCGATACTTCTTACCAGCCTCAGGCATCTTGATACCAGCCTCCTTGATTTGGTCAGCTACTGCATTTACCTTATTGATAGCAGCTACTACCTCAGCGTTAGAAGCACCATTCTTAGCTACTACAGCGTCACCCTCAGCGAGAGCAGCATTGTAAGCAGCGGGGTCAACGTTTACGAAACCTACACCTGAACCGAAGATGGGGTTCAAGTTACGAGCAGCTACGAGAGCCTTCTGGAGCTCAGTTACCAGAGGATCTACGTATGTGATCTCCAACTCAGTGGGGAATACACGTGAACGAGTGTCCTCGAATGAAAGCATCTTGAAGCTGAATGCTGAGTACTGACCCTCGGGGAGAGTAACCTCGATGTAGTGAGCCTCAGGAGTACCAGTTCTCCACAATGAGTGGAAGAAGGTGTTAGCTCTATAGTCGAGCATACCGGGGATACCCTGACCCTCGTTCTCAGTAGCGTTAGATACTACGTTCTCAGTGGTGAGGGGGATAGTGTCACCGAGCTCGTCGAACATAGCGAAACCAGAGATACAGATGTGGGGGTTACCATTCTTATCCACCTCAGTGGGGTCACCTACACCACGGATGTAGAAGCGTACGCTCTTCAAAGGCTCGCGGAAGCGGAAGAGCTGTGAGGTATACTCGATAAGGTTTTTCTTACCATCATAGTCGATCTCATAAGCACCCTCAAGTACGGGGAAGGGAGACTTACCGTTGGGACCCTTCTGGTTGGGGAGCACCTTATCAGAGCTGTGGAGGAAGATGGGGAACTCAGCGTAGTCGATGGGGTTAGCGATGATAAGGTCGATCTGAGCGAAGAACTTCTCACACTCAGCCTTAGCGGTGATGGGTGATACTACACCCTCTTCAGCCTCAGCCAAGATGGTGCTTGCTGCCAACCAGTAATCCTCAGCCTTATCCTTCTGGAGCTGTGTGTAGTCGCCGAGGTCGTCGCTTACGTTCATCTCGTCAATCTTCTCGGTGTATACATCGAGCAAGGTATAGCAGCCGTCGAGCTCTACGAGCGCAGCAGCCTTAGCGAGAGAGTCAGCCCATACAACCAACTCGAACTTCTCAGCTGTAGCCTCCTCGTACATAGCCTCAGCCTCAGCGATGAGAGCATTGAGAGCCTCGAGAGCAGCCACTGTGGTCTCAAAGTCGGTCCACTCGCCAGCAGCGATAGCCTTAGCAGCCTCGATAGCCTGAGCGAATGTAGCGTACTGAGCGATAGACTTCACAGCCTGACGCTTACCCCACCAGAGGTCTTCGTCAACCTGAGCAGCTGTCTCAGCAGTTACAGTAGCAGCAGCCTCGATAGCAGCGTTGATGAAAGCTACAGTGTCAACGTTCATCTTATACTTGAGGAAAGTGTCTACCTTAGCGATAGTAGCAGTCATGTCGATCTTAGCCATCTCCTCGAGAGCAGCCTCGGGAGCCATGTCGCCGAAGAAGTAAAGAGTAGCGTTGTCCATAGCCACGAAGTTAGTGTTACAGTCTGCAGCAGTCTGCATACCTACCTTCAACTTGCCATCCTCTACTACAGTAGCTACGTTGAACTTGATAGCGTGAGCCCACTTCTCGTTCATACCCTCTACACGGTGAGTAGCTACGGGCACTGACTGTTCGTTAGCAAAGATTGATACACCCTGGATGTTCTCAATTGAGGGCTCCCATGAGTCGTTGGTAGCCATTGCATAGGCACCGAATACATAAGTACCGTTGGGCAACTCAGATACGGTCTGGTGTACTGCGCTCACGCCCAAGCTACCAGAACCTCTCCAGTTCTCAAATGCCCAATTGTTAAAGCCGTGGTAACCCACTGCCTTACCTTCACCCTTGGTCTGCTTATTCCAAATAAAGCCACCATCTACGAATGTAACGTCCCAACCGAGCATACCCTTCTCAGCGTCAGGGTTGAGCAGCTTGCTGGTTACATTCTCCTGAGCAAATGACACTGCAGATACTGCAGCCAAAATGCCCATACACAACATACGTAATGTTTTTTTCATGTTGTTTTGAATGATTTTGTTGTTAATAATAAAGTTAATTAGTTATAAAATAGTTGTTAAATGTCTGCTAAGCACACTTTACAAAAAGTATGCAAAGATACAGAGTTTTTAGCAATAATACAACAATTTACGATATTATTTCACAAGGTACGCACAGCGATGATAGGAAGACACCCCATAAAACACCTCCTAACACTGAAGTGAGGGATGACAATAAAAAAAAAAGGCACCCCGCATGGGATGCCCTTTCCTAATATATCGAAGTAGGTATTACTTCTTTACTACCTTCTTTTTACCATCGATGATGTAGATACCTGTAGCAGCAGGAGTCTCGATACGACGACCGAAGAGGTCGAATGTACCCTTCACTGCGGGAGCTACATACTCGTCTGTAACATCGATGTTCTCGATGCTGAGCTCGTCATAGAGGTCAGAGATGTACTTCTCTGTCTCCACGATGTACATTGCCGAAGCAGCATCACCCTTACCCCATGTGATGGCACCACCATACAGGTTAGCACCGCTGTTGTGGCTCAAGGGGTGGAGGCTCGCATCACCATTGGTCCAGCGGGTGTCACCCACGCTTACCTTACCATTGGTGAGGAATTGTACGTCGTAGGGTGCCTGCTCCTCGCAGCTCTCCAGCATGGTGAGGTTACCATTATTCTCGAGACGCTGTGAGATGTAGTGACCTGTAGCGACATTCTGGATGTAGTATGCAGGACGATCGTTCACGGGCTCACCATAGTTGACAAACTGCCACTTGTAAGCATCGTTATGGATGCTGAGGTAGGTCCAGTTGAGGAGGTTGTTCTTCTGATAGAAGCCCATGTCGAGGTTATGGTTCTGACGGAAGCCGTCGTGACCGAGCACGATGTAGTAGCTCTTGCCCTCTACGGGGAGGTTGTATACCAAAGCCTCTACTGCAGCCTGAAGATCGCTGATAGCCTGCTTGATCTCTGCATCGGTGCCACCCATGATGAGGAGGTCCTCAGCAGTGTCAAGAGCCTTGTTATAGGCTGTGAGGTCTGAAACCTGACCTACGCCGTCGCCCTCTACTACAGCCTTAGCAACAGCAGTGTTGTATGCATCCTGGAGGCTTGTGAGGAGGCCTGAGCCCTCAGAGAGAGAGCCATCGACGATCACTGTAGATATGCCCTCAGCATTGTCAAACTCGATAGCTATGGTGCTGGCAGCTACAACGTCCAACACTACCTTAGCACTAGAAGCGCCCTTGGTCACAGTAGCGGGGATAACCTCACCGAGGTAGTCGCGTACCACGAGATTTTCGAAGGCACACTCCTTATCGGCAACGAGAGTGATGGTGTTGACACCAACGTAGAGGTGGATATCCTCGGTCTTGAAGGTCTCGTCAGAGGTGCTGGTAGCGGTGTAGGGCAGTGTAGTAAGCTCGCGGATGTACCACTGTGAGGTACCGAGGTTCTCTATGTTCCACTTGATGACGGTGTTAGCCTCACCTCTACCAGAGTTGTGGCCATTAGCGTGCATGGTGTTGACATCGCCACGATAACCTGCCAAGGGACCCTGACCGATGGTAAACATACCCTTCTCGAGCGAAGTGAGGGTCACCTCACCGGGTACGTCAGAGAGACCGAAGCTGCTTGCAGTCACGTTGCCATCAGCATCTACATAGTCGTTGATAAAGAGGCCTGTAGCTACATGCTTCACGGCATAGATGAGCTGACCCTCATCAGCCACCATAGGCTCGAAGGTGAATACCTGGCTCAAGCTGTCGGGGCATGAGGTCTCCCACCAGAGGCGGTAGATGCCATTGTCCTCGAGACGATAGGTGAGCGCCTTGGTAACACCCTGATACTCTACGAAGGGCACAGCAGATACGATGCGATACTCCTTTTTGGGATCAGGGAGCACGAAGCTCTCAGCGAGAGTTGCAGCAGCCTCGCGGAGTGTCTTGATAGCAGCTGCGATCTCAGAGTCAGAGGCAAAGTCAGCATCAGCTACAGCCTTAGCGTTGTTGACAGCGTCGAAGTATACATTGATGTCGGTGTTGTAGAAACCTACTGAGGTACCCTGTACGGGCTTCAACTCGCCGAGCTCAGAGATCACACTCTTCAGCTCATTGACAGCCTCAGATACGTAGCGGATGTCGAGCACTGCGGGGAACTGGCGGGTATTGTAGTAGGTCTGACCATTCTGACGGCCCATCATCACGAAGCTGAATCCGTAGTACTCCTTATCCTCGGGGAGAGTCACCTCGATGTAGTGGTACTCGTTGACAGCCTTGCTAAATGTAGAGTGGAAGTGGGTAGTGGGGTCACCATCGACCAAGCCATAGAGACCCAAACCGTCGTTGGCATTGTTCAAGGTGTTGTGACAAGCATTGGTGTAGAGGTTCTCTACAGTAAGCTCGATCTTCTCACCTGTCTCATCATAGAGCTCGAGCTCTCCGAGGTGGAAGAAGGGGAAGTTACCGCACAAGCCATTGCAACCAGTCTCCTTCACAGTGAAGCGGATCTTGGTCAAGGGCTCTGAGAAGCTGTAGAGATTTGAGGTATATACAGCGTATGTCTGACCACTGCCGTTGACCTTAGCTACAGCACCCTCCAAGAGGTTAAACTCACCAATCATGGTAGTAGTGCTGCGGGGAATCACAACGGGGAACTCAGTGGGTACCACGGGATTGTCGAGAATGGTCTGTACCTGCTCGAAGATACCCATACACAACTCCTTAGCACTGATAGCAGAGAGGCCCTCCTCGATCTCAGCGAGGACTACGTCAACCTCAGCGAGGAGGTCCTGAGCCTGCTCCTGCATAGCGAAGGTGTAGCCACCGATCTCGTCGCTGATCTCCATATTGTCAACCTTGTCGGTGTACTCTTCGAGGAGGACATAGATAGCGTCGAGCTCTACCACAGCGGCATTCTCAGCGAGCTCAGCTACGATAGTGTCGATATCCTGACGGATGACATTAGCCTCAGCGTATGCAGCGTCGGCCTCAGCGATGAGGGCATTGAGCGCAGCCAACTCCTCAGCTACATAGTCGGTCCACTCCTCCTGAGCTGCCACCTTCTTAGCTGCAGCGATAGCAGCAGAGAGCTTATTGTAGTCCTTGATAGACTTCACAGCGAGACGGATACCCCAGTAGAGGTTCTCGTCAGCGGTGTAAAGCTCAGCGTCGGTGGTGAGCGCCTTAGCAGCAGCGATAGCCTCATTGAGCACAGCCAGTGTGTCGGCGTTCATCTTATTACGGAGACAGGTGTCGGCGATAGCCACAGTCTTAGCGATGTCAATCTTAGCCATCTCATTGAGTGCTGCGGTGAGCTCCATATCACCGAAGTAGTAGAGAGTTGCATTGTCCATGAGGGTAAAGTTGGTGTTGGTCTCCTCTACCTTCATACCCACCTTGAGGGTACCGTCAGTAACGGCAGCAGCCACATTGAAGCGTGCGGTGTGAGCCCACACAGTGTCCATGCTCTGAGCACGGTTGGTAGCCACGCGAGTAGCCTCGTCGTTAGCGAAGAGGGTCACACCCTCGATAACGTCTCTTACATCGGCATGCTCATCGTTGGTAGCCATACAGTAAGCACCAAAGACGTAGGTACCGTTGGGGAGGTTCTTCACAGTCTGTGAGATAGAGTTGTTGCTCATGGGGCCACTGTTGTAACGCCATACCTCTACACAGGTGTTGTTACAGCCATGATAGCCAGGCTGATCGGCTTGATTCTTGGTAGTCTTCTTCCAGATGTCGCTACCCTCGAAGGTAACATCCCAGCCAAACACGCCACGCTCCATATCAGCGTTGAGCAGCTTGCTGGTCACATCGGTCTGGGCAAAGCTCACTGCAGACACAGCAGCCATAGCACCCATGCATAACATACGTAATGCTTTCTTCATGTTTTGTTGATGTTATTGATTAATATTGATAATAATTGATATTCCTCTCACCTATTTTCACAAACGGGCTGCAAAGGTACGAACTCCCCCTCACCTCTGCAAGTTTTCAGAGCAAAAGTTTTTTCGGAGCAAGAGTACGGGTAATGCTTTCTTTTGGACTATGCAATAGGGGAGGCAGTTTTCTGAAAAGGGGTACAGGGTACAGGGTACAATTAATATGCGCACTGCCGTAGGAGGGGATGAAATGTTGATGTGTAAAAATCATATTTGAGTAATTAGATATACGTAGTATATATAATTACATAAATATGGCCTTTTTTTATAGGG
>JAFZFF010000093.1 GCA_017556045.1 Bacteroidaceae bacterium
TAGATATACGTAGTATATATAATATTTAAATAAGCTATTAATTATAGTCACCGCCGCGAGACACAGAGCATATTAATTGTGGACGTGGACGTGGACATTTTTGCCTCAAGTGTGATGAATCGTTATTGCTCCTCCCGCACGCCAGCGACGCAAGTGCGATAATTCATTACCGGAGATGTGGCACACAAAAATCCCTTTTGCAGCACATAACAAACAGAGCTGTAGCCAATTACACACGCACCACCAAGAACTAAAAGACAGTAAATGACAGCAAATGACAACAACTGTATATGCCAAAAAACTTTGTAGTAACTTTGCACTGTCAAAATCAAAGGGATGGGGGCGACCGATGAGATTGACAAACGATCTTAGACTTATTGACACAGCTAAACAACAATCTTGGCCATAGACAATGACGAACAGCTTTTTTTGGGGGAGGGGAATGATTCGTTTGGTCATGCAATAATACTTGACAAAATATTTGTTCGAATTAAAAATAATCGTTTACTTTGCAGTACACTACTCAAGATGGATGGTGGCAGTCAAGTGACGATGTTCAGCATGGTGAGTATATTGCTTGTGGTGGGTGTCGTCGACGTGTACCTCATCAAGGAGGAGTACGAATGAGAAAAACACACGCATACTTATCTATACAATATAGTGCCATGAACAAGATTTCTTTAATTTTGGTAGGACTGATGCTATCCGTTCTGACGTCCACACAGGTATTTGCTCAAAACAAGTTCAAGGTCGAAGGCGTTGTCTACGATGACATGGGACCAGCCATAGGTGTCTCTGTGGTAGAGAAGGGTACCAACGTCGGTGCAGCCACGGGGGTTAATGGCGAATTCTCATTTGGTGTATCGGGGCCTAATGCTATCATCGAGATTAGTTATATCGGATATGCGACTCAGAGCTTCAAAGCATCGGCACTACCTAAAAAGATTGTTCTCTCAGAAGATGCGCTATCGCTCACAGACGTAGTGGTCATCGGCTATGGCTCGCAGAAGAAGAAGGAGGTTACGGGTTCGGTAGCTTCAATCAAATCAGAAGACTTCAATGCAGGTGTCAAGTCGAGCCCCGTAGGCTTGCTGCAGGGTAAGGTAGCCGGTCTAAACATCATACGCACTACCTCTGACCCCACATCGACGGGCTATAATATACAGATTCGCGGATTCTCAACCCTCGATAAGGGTGCTGGTACATCGCCTCTCTTTATTGTGGATGGAGTGCCTGTGAGCAATATCGACAACATCTCGCCCAACGAGATCGCCTCAATGGACGTGCTCAAGGATGGTTCGGCAGCTGCTATCTACGGTACACGTGGTACCAATGGTGTCATCATCATCACCACCAAGCGCGGCGAAGCCTTCAGCGATGTGGCCACCACAAGAGTGGAGTATGACGGATATGTATCGACCTCGGTGCGTAATGGCGATATGGGTATGGCTACAGCAGAGGAGTTCCGTAACTTGGGATCGCTCTCAAATGGTGCTATCAGCCCCGTCATCCAGTCTGACGAGAACACCGATTGGATAGGCGCCCTCTGCAGAGATGCTGCCATCGCACACAACCACAACGTGGCTATCGTGGGCTCATCAAACCAGTTTAACTACCGTTCATCGGTGACCTATAAGGATGCACAGGGTATCGCTCTCAACTCAAACCGCGAGGAACTCATCGGAAAGCTGGCAGCCTCACAGAAAGCCCTTGATGGATGGCTCGAACTGCAATACGACCTCTCGTATATGCACTATCGCAACGACTACTTCTGCGGCGACTTTAAGCAGGCTGCTACGATGAACCCTACCTATCCTGTTTATGACAATAACAATGTCAACGGATTCTTCATGCCCGAAGGCTCAGGACAATCAAACCCTGTAGAGCAGATGATGCAGAAGGAATCGTATAAGGATGGTAACTACTTCCGCGGATCAGTAAAGGGAACCATCAATGTAAAGTCTGTAGAGGGTATGCTCCGTATCAATGGATTTGCAGCCATCGAGGAGGGCGACAACCGCTCATATTGGTATAACAACACAATCAACACCGACATTGCCGGATCGGGCAAGGCTGGACGTGACAACGATATGAGCTATAGCAAGCTTTTCGAGCTCACTGCCGACTATATGCGCAACTTTGGCCGACATAGCATTACCTCAGTGGCAGGTCTCTCATACCAACACTTCCTCTACGATGGTAGCTCTATCTCAAACAAGGGCTTCCCCACCGACGATGCCAAATATTATCAGATAGGCAATGGTGATGCCTCAAAGGAGTATCTCGAAGTCTCATCGTATCGCAACTCCAATGCACTGGCAGCAGCCTTCATCCGTACCAACTACAACTATGCAGACAAGTACCTGGTATCAGCCTCGGTACGTCGCGAGGGTTCATCACGCTTCGGTGCCAACAACAAATGGGGATGGTTCCCCGCAGTGAGCTTAGGATGGCGCATCAGTGGCGAAGACTTCATGCGCAGTCAAGACTGGTGTAACGACCTCAAGCTACGTGCCGGATTCGGTGTCACAGGTAACAACCTCGGCTCAGACCTACGCTCGGTAGCAATGCTCTCTAATGGTGGTACATTCTGGTACAATGGAAAGTATGTATACACCTACGGCGTGAGCCAAAATGTGAACCCCGACCTGCGTTGGGAGAAGAAGTATGAATATAATCTCGGATTTGACTACTCGCTCTTCGGCAATCGCGTATACGGTAGCCTCGACACCTACTATCGACAGACACGAGACCTCCTCTGGGACTATGAGGTACCCACACCTCCCTACCAATACACCACATTGCTTGCCAATGCTGGACAGATGGATAGCTATGGAGCAGAACTCGCCGTTAGCATAGTACCCGTGCGCACCAAGGAGGTCACATGGATCACGACACCTACCATCTCGTTCAACAAGAACTATATCACCAAACTCTCTGACCCCTCAAAGGGATTCAACTATAAGGAGACAACATCGGGAGGTGTAGGTGAAAATGGTATCATGAATACCAATACCCAAATCCTCACTGAGGGACAGCCCGTAGGCGCCTTCTATGGCTATAAATTTGTGGGCTTCAGAGGCTCAGACGGTGCTTGGATGTTCATGACTCCCGCTGGAGGATATAAGGATGGTGGTACCGTATCAGAGACTGATCGCCAAGTGATAGGCAATGCACAGCCTTGGTTTACCTTCGGATGGAACAATTCTGTGCGTTACAAGAACTTTGACCTTTCTGTATTCTTCCGTGGTGTGGTGGGCAACCAAATCCTCAACCTCACCCGCTGGGCCTACGGTCCGCAACAGTCACAGTCGTCTAACGTATTTATCAAGGATGCTGTAGGTAGCAACGTGGTATACTCTGACAAGGGACACTTCTCAGACTACTACCTCGAGGACGGCTCATACATGAAACTCGATAATATAACCCTCGGCTACAACTTCAGACCCAAAGGCAACAAATTTGTAGACAACATGAGGGTATACTTCACAGGACAGAACCTACTCACACTCACCAACTATAGCGGACAAGACCCCGAGGTGAACACTACCAGCGTGTGGAATGCCGGTATTGACTACTGCGACTTCTACCCCACAGTAGCCAACTTCCTCGTAGGTGTTAACATCAGCTTGAAATAAACCCTTTAAATCATGCCATTATGAAAAAGATATTCGTCACTTTAGCAGCTGTCTCACTCACACTCGGAGCTTTGACCTCATGCGAAGACTTATTGGAAGAGCAAAATTATGGTAACCCCACCGTAGAGTCAATGATGAGTTCGGAAGAAAACGTCGTTTTACTCGTTGGACAGGCCTATGCCGACATCAAGTGGCTGCATGACCACTGGGGGTATTGGGGAGTAGCATCGCTCACCTCTGACGAATGCGTGTGTCCCATACGTATGCCGGGCGAACACTGGAAAGATAGTTACTACTGGACCCGCCTCAACAACCATAATTGGAACTGGATGGGAGATGCCTTCAAAAACATATGGAACTCGACCATCGCGGGAGCTGTGCTCTGCAATCAGTTGTTGGCTACCTTATCTGATGCACAGGAGTCGATGAGCGATGTGATGTATGCACAGTATGTGGGCGAGCTCGAGGTGCTACGTTCATATTATTACTACATGCTGTTTGACTGCTTTGGACACATCCCCTACTTAGAGGAGTTTGTCGACCGAACAGAGCCGTTGATGGAGCCTGAGCAAGTGTGGTCACATCTCGTAAACTGCCTAGAGCGAAATGCACCCAATATGGCCGTGGTAAACGATGGCAATCGCTCGACCAACTATGGCCGCGTTACCCAAGGCTTCGCCTACGCCTTGTTGGCACGCCTCTACCTCAATGCCGAATCGTTTGGCTGCACACCCGATAACATCAACATCGCGGAGACTGCTTATCGTAGCGACTTTACCAAGATACAGACCGCAGCAGACTTCTACACCAATGCCGTAGCATGTTGTGACAAGGTTATCAATGCAGGGTCGTATAGCATCGAAGACGACTGGTTTGCCAACTTCAAAATTGATAACAGCAACTCCAAGGAAAACATCTTCGTCATCGTGGAAAATGGAAATGGAGAATTTGACCTACGCTACAGTGGAAGCATGTCAAATAAAATGCGCATGCCCATACTCACCCTGCACTACTCGCATCAGTCAGTGTACAATATGATTGAGAAACCATGGAACGGATTCTCTGCACGACCAGGATTTATGAAACGATATAGCGAGAAGGATCTCCGCGGCCCTGGCCCCATTCCACCAGCGGCTCCCGAGCCTCCTGTACGTCCCGACAAAATGACCGATGCCGAATTGGCTGCATATAACAAACAATTGGAAGAAGAATATCATGGCCCGCTCAAGGAATACGCCAAGACCGTACAACAGTATGGCACCCAGAGCGCCAAGCAATGGGGATGGTTCATTGGTCCCATCTTTGACAAGAACGGAGAGATTATCCTTGACGAGAACAAGATTGGCTCTACCTGCCGCATAGAGATTGCTTCACTCGAAGCAGCCAACTGGTATGATGGAGCGCGATGCACGAAATATGAAATAGATAAGGAGGCCAAATATCAATATGCAGAGAATGACTTCGTACTGATGCGCTATGCCGATGTGTTATGGATGAAGGAGGAGGCTATACTCCGTGGTGGACAAGGAACCTCTGGATTCAATACACCCGACTTCCAAAAGATGCTCAATCGTACCATGGCCTACGAAGATAAGCCTGCAGAGGCATATGCCACAGCATATCCCGGTGTAGTGAACTTGCAGCTCGACGACATACTTGATGAACGAGGACGCGAATTTGCATGGGAGTGTGTACGTCGTCGTGACCTTATCCGCTTCGGTAAGTTTGCCGATAACCAATATGTTGACTACGTCACCGCCAAACAGAAGTTCCGCGAATGGTTCCCCATCCCCTATTCTGTACTCGAGAAATCGAAAATCAATGAGGAGACAGGCGAGCGCTACTGGAAGCAAAACGAAGGATATGATGATATTCCATAATAGAAACACAAATAATTAAATTATTTCACTTTTTTGTTAAACTTTAATATCAGTTATTATGAAAAAAGTATTGATGAGTATTAGTGCTATCGCACTGATGTTTGCCGCAACTTCTTGCGAACCCGAGAATCAACAGGGTGGTGTAGACTTTGACGAAATCACACTTGACGGTTTCTATGTGTATGGTGCAGCTACAGGTTCTACTGACATCACTGCTGACTATGGTATGGCAGCAGGTCTGAATGAGGTTAGTCAATCAAAGCGCGGTGGTATGTATGAGAAGTACATCGTTCTTGAGGGTGGTAAGGAGTTCTTCCTCGTTCTCAACGAGGCTGGACAGAAGACCAACTATGGTGCTGCGCTCCAGGAGTACAACGTTACTGAACTTGCTGACAATCCTGGTATCGCAACTGTAAAGCGCGGCGAATTGGTAATCGGTGAAAATGCTCCTGCTATGAAGGTTGACAAGACTGGTCTCTACCACATCGTGCTCGACCTCAACCTCGAAGGCGACCTTCTCTATCCGCAAATCATCGTTTCTGACGTTCAGTGGGGTGTTCGTGGTGATATGAACAGTTGGGGCTTCACAGCATTTGAGGCAGTAGAGGTAAATGCCCAAACCATGACTTGGACCATGAAAGACGTAGAAATGCCTGCTGGTGGTAAATTTAAGTTTGCTTATGGTCATGGTTGGAAGATTCAACTCGACGATGCCGGAAATGTGAAGGCTAATACCAATCTTGGTGTAGACTGTGTTTCTGGTGGTGCAGACATTGTGTTAGAAAAGGGTGGTCTTTATGATATTACATTGACCTACACCTTGAAGGGTGGTGACATTGCTGCAAGTTATGCATTCACTACAAAATGTACACAGGAGTCACAACTTCCGACTGAGTTGTACATGATTGGTTCTGAGTTCGGAGCATGGAATTGGGAGGATGCAGGAGTTGTAACTATGGTTCCTGTAAATGGTGCGTCAGGTTCTTTCTGGGCTACACGTTACTTTACAGCAAACCAAGGCTTCAAGTTTAACGCACAGAAGAATTGGAATGGCAGTTTCTCTGGTCGCACAACTAGCAGTGGCGTTTCATTCGATGGTGATGGTAACTGTATTGTTGAAACAGATGGTTTCTATACCATTTATGTAGATTTGGCTAACGACGTATTAGCAGTTGAACCTGCAGCCGTTTATGGTATGGGTAATTGCTTCGGTAATTGGGAGGTATTAAAGGAGGAGAATAAGTTTGTTGCTGAGGGTACAACACTCGTTTCACCTGAAACTATTGCTGAGGACGAACTCAGAATGTATGTTGCCGCTCCTACTGCTATCACAACTTTCAACGCCAATGATTGGTGGAGAATGGAGTTTATGATATTTGATGGTGTTATCGAATATCGTGGTGCCGGTGGTGACCAAGCAAGAGTAAAGGTAGCTGCAGGTCAGAAGGTAACACTTGACTTCAATGCAGGTACAGGTTCTATCAACTAATCAACCAACTTAACACAAATAGGGGTGCCCTCAGTGGGTGCCCCTTTTGGCCTAAGGCCTTTGACCGGACCTTAGGTCGCACAGATAAAACAACATCGCGTATGCTTCGCAGACTGACATCACTTCCATTCCTGCTGTGCCTCGTGTGGGCACTCAGCGCTTGTGAGCCTCAACCCGAACAGCCTATAGCGCCCGACCTTACCGAACTGCCAGCAGGGTTATCGGGCTTCGCGCTCCCCGACTATGCTACCCCACAAGCCGATAAAGCTTGCGTGCTCTACTACAAGGCAGGAGGAGCATTCCCCTTCAGTGGGCACACCGATGCGCTATATGCCCATATCGGATTAGTATCGCATGAGTGGACTCACGTACAGGCCAACTGGAACACCAACTTAGAAAAATGCCGTTTCATCCCTACTGACGAACCCAATGTATGGCAATTGGAGATTGCTCCTACTATCCGACATTGGTTTGGAGCTACTGACGGGGAAGTGATAAATAAGATTGGTGTAGTGGTACGCAATACCAATGGTACAAAACAGACGATAGACCTCTTCTGTACGGTAGAGGACAACGCCAACAACATCACCTATGATAAGGTAGAAAAAGCTCCACTTCCCGCAGGACTAGAGTATGGCATCAACTATATTAACGATAGTACGGTCACCTTAGTACTAAAAGAGCAGGATAACAATGGTGATAGCTACGACTATGCCTATGTCATCGGTGACTTCAGTCAGTGGGAATGCCAAAACGACTATGCCATGAAACGAGACGAGGAAGCAGGATGCTGGTGGTGTACACTGAAAGGACTGGAACCAGGCAAGGAATATCGTTTTCAATACCATCTCTACGACAAGGCGTGGGGGGTGGCTCGCATTGCAGATCCCTACACTGAGATTGTGTACTCTATCGATGATAAATGGATATCCTCAAGCACCTATCCTACCTTATCGTCATACCCTACCACGACTTCAGGTAATGTGGGCGCCTTACAAACAGGACAGAAAGCGTATGAGTGGAATATGGAGACATACACTATAGATGACCCTAACAACCTCATCATCTACGAATTGTTGCTACGTGACTTCACAGCCTCTAAAGACCTTGCTGGAGCACTGAAACGGATGGACTATCTCGATAGCCTTGGAATTAACGCTATTGAACTGATGCCCGTGCAGGAGTTCGACGGTAATAACAGTTGGGGTTACAACCCTGCAGCCTACTTCGCCATGGACAAAGCCTATGGCACACGAGAAATGTACAAGCAGTTTATCGACGAATGTCACCGTCGAGGTATAGCAGTCATCCTCGATGTAGTGTATAACCATGCAACTGGTTCTCACCCCATGGCACGAATGTATTGGGATGCAGCTAATAACTGCACCGCTCCCAATAATCCATGGTTCAATGTATCGGCACCACATCCCTACAGCGTGTTCCACGATTGGAATCACGAAAATGAGGAGGTGAGAGCTTATGTAAAACGCAATCTGGAATATCTGCTTACAGAGTACAGAGTCGATGGATTCCGCTTTGATCTCACCAAAGGATTTACCCAGCGCAGATGTAGCGAGTCTACAGCGTCTAACTATGATCAAGCACGCATCGATATCCTCACCAACTACTATGAGGCCATCAAGGCCGTACGCCCTGATGCGGTAGTCATCTTAGAACACTTCTGCTGCGATGACGAAGAGCGCAAGCTTACCGAACAGGGCATGAAGGTATGGCGCAATGTAAACAATGCCTATTGCCAAACAGCTATGGGGTATGTCTCAGATAGCGACCTTTCAGCATTATGGACAGGAAAAAATGCTATGCCTTTTGGAGGATACGTCGGGTTTATGGAAAGCCATGATGAAGAGCGTACCTCGTATAAGGCCAAGACATGGGGCGCTGGCGAAATATCGAAATCGTTAGCTGAACGCATGCAACGCGCCGCACTGAACGCCGCCTTCTTCTTCACCGTTCCAGGTCCTAAGATGGTATGGCAGTTTGGTGAATTAGGTTACGACCATTCTATAGAGAAGAACGGACGCACAGGAGAGAAACCCCTCTGCTGGGAATATCTCGAGGTTCCTGAGCGCAAAGCACTTTACAATACTTATTCGCAATTCATCAAGTTTAGGCAGGCTTATCCAAAGTTGTTTAATAGTACAGCTGACTTCTCATGGAAGGTCGGAAGCAACAATTGGAGTACAGGACGTTACGTACAATCCATCTCAGGCGAGCAGGCCTTCGTAGTAGTAGGAAACTTTGACACCCATCCACAAACTCTCACAGTTGAGTTCCCCACTACGGGTTTATGGACCAACCATTTTGACGCAGCTGAATATTACACGGAACAGCAAATATCGCTGACACTATCCGCTGGTGAATACCGAATGTTTGTCAATTTCCAATGACATACCCATAGAAAACAACAAATGCGTGAGGGAGACTCACGCATTTGCTTATTGACTATATCGTAGGGCGATTAGTAGCCGAAGATATCCTCTTGGGTGAGGCGGATGATCTTGCCCCAGTTTTCGAGTGACTGCATGTCGAGGTCTGCTTCGCGGCCGAGGATACAGGTGATATACTTTCGGTCCTTGACATTGGCCTGCTGGTAGGCTACGACATCGTCGAGGGTCATGGTCTGCACTGCCTCGTAGAGCTGGCGACGGGTGTCCTCGGTGAGGCCCAGGTGCTCTTGGCTGAGATAGTAGCTGAGGATGCCGTCGCGAGTGATGCGCTCGGTGCGGAGGCGGCCGATGAGTGACTCCTTGGCGATGGCAAAGGCCTGCTCGCTCACGGGCATATTGTTGATAATCTCATCAAAGGCGGTGAGAGCATCGATCATCTTGTCGTTCTGTGTGGCGATGTAGGTCCAGTAGTAGGCGGGGTCCTCAAGGCGCCAGGGCTGTATCATGCGAGCCGAAGAGCTGTAGGCAAGGCCGCGTGCCTCGCGCATCTCCTGGAAGACGATGCTGTTCATGCCACCACCGAAGTACTCGTTGTAGAGGGTGATGATGGGTGCCTTCTCGAGGCTATACTGCTCGCCCTGGTTAGACACGGCCGACATGTAGATCTGGTTGGCATCGTAGGGGGCGATATAGACGATGTTTTCATCGGCACGCTGATATTGGAAGGTCTCATTCTTCTCTACTGCCTTGAGCGTAGCAGGTACCTTGTGGAGGTCGCCTACGGTAGCTGACACCTCGGCCATGGTCATGGGGCCGTAGTAGAGCACGCGGTGCTCGTAGGTAGGGAGCTGGGCGATGGCGTCGATGAGGGTCTCGGGCTTCATGGTGCGGAGCTCGCTCTCGCTGAGGATGTGCTTAGAGGGGTTGTTGGCACCATAGAGGCCGTACTGGCGTAGCATGTTGAAGTTGCTGTTCTGATTGGCCTTGCTATTGGCACGTGACTTGAGCACGTCAGCTACGAGGTTGTCATAAGCAGCTTGGTTGGGCTGTGCGTCGGTGATGACCTTCTCGAGGAGGGCGATGGCCTGGTTCATGTTCTCTGAGAGGCCGCTGAGAGAGATGGTCACCTGGGTGTTTGACACGCCGATGCGGTAGTTACATGCGAGGTTATAGAAGGCCTGCTTGATCTCGGCAGCAGTCATGTCTGAGGTACCGAGGTAGTCGAGGTAGTTGCGGGCAGTGCTGAGCGCCTTCATCTCATTGGCTCCGAAGTCGAAGATGTACTGCAGGGTGAAGAGGTCGTTCATCTCATTCTTCTTGTAGAGGAGGGGAAGCTGGCCGATGGTACCCTTGCTCATCTCTTTGCTGAAGTCGACGAATACGGGCTCGATAGGAGCTACCACAGAGGCTTGTACCTCGCGGAGGAAGGCGCTGGTGGTGTCGCGATTCATGAAGATGGGGGTGATGGCGGGCTTGGCAATCTTCTTCACGTTAGGATCTTGTCCCTGGCGCTTGTAGACGATGGCGTAGTTGTTGTCCTTGAGGTGCTCATTGGCAAAGGCGAGCACATCCTCCTTGGTGATCTTGGCTGTGCGCTCTACACGATTGACAATGTCGGCCCACTCGATACCATTCACGAAGGCCTGTACGAAGAGGTCGGCACGTGAGTCATTGTTCTCGAGCATCTTTTGCACCTGGAGCTTATAGTTGGCGATGCCAGCAGCAAGGAGCGACTCGTCCCACTCGCCCTTGCGCAGAGCGTCTATCTGGGCGAGGAGCAGGTCTCTAACCTCCTCGAGTGACTGGCCTGCCTTGGGAGCACCCTGCATGAAGTAGGCGGTATAGTCGGTCTGGTCATAAGAGAATGAGCCTGCAGAGAGCAACTGCTGCTGTTGCATGAGGTTGAGGTCGATGAGACCTGCCTTGCCATTGCTCATGATAGCGTCGATGACACCCAACATGAGTGCCTCGTCAGAAGCGGCACCGGGGAAGCGCCATGCCAGAGCTACGCGCTCAGACTCGAGACCCCATACCTCCTTGACGATGGGCTCGGTGATCTCAGCCTCGGGCTCGAAGCTCAGCATCTGCAACTCCTCGTTGGGCTGCATGTCGCCGAAGTACTTCTCGATGATGTCCATGGCCTCGTCAAAGTCAAAGTCACCAGACATACAGATGGCCATATTGTTGGGCACGTACCACTTCTTATAGTAGTTCTTGATGTTGGTGATTGAGGGATTCTTGAGGTGCTCCTGTGTACCCAAGACGGTCTGTGTGCCATAAGGGTGATTCTTGAAGAGGGCTGAGAACATGGCCTCATTGAGCTTGCGGCTGTCGCGGGTAAGGCTCATATTCTTCTCCTCATATACGGTCTCAAGCTCGGTGTGGAAACCGCGGATGACGTTGTACTTGAAGCGGTCGGCCTGAATCTTGGCCCAGTTCTCAAGCTGATTTGAGGGGATATCCTCGATGTAGCAGGTGACGTCAAAGCTGGTGTAGGCGTTGGTACCATCAGCACCGATAGCTGCCATCAGCTTGTCATACTCGTTGGGGATAGAGAGCTTAGATGCCTCGTACGAGAGGCTGTCGATGACGCGGTAGATAGCGGTGCGCTCAGCCTCGTCGGTCTTGGTGCGGTATACCTCGAAGAGCGCCTCGATCTGGTCGAGCAGGGGCTTCTCCTCAGCATAGTTCTGTGTGCCGAAGCTCTCAGAACCCTTGAACATGAGGTGCTCAAAGTAGTGGGCCAGACCGGTGGTCTCGGCAGGGTCATTCTTACCACCCACACGCACGGGGATATAGGTCTGTATGCGCGGAGTCTCCTTGTTTACTGTGAGATACACCTTCAAGCCATTGTCGAGGGTGTAGATGCGGCTCTGCATGGGGTCGCCGTCGACCGTCTCGTAGCTACGCTTGCCAGCACATGATGTCACCATCAGGGCCATCATCACTACAGACAGCATTGAGAATAAAAACTTTTTCATACCTATTATTTATTATGGTTTGTTTTGATATAGCTTGCCTGCTATCGTCACTTGCCTCGCACGATCTTCTTGATCTCATTGAGCTTGTTGAGGGCCTCGAGGGGTGTGAGGTTGTTGACATCGATGCCAAGGATCTCGTCGCGCACCTGACAGAGGATGGGGTCGTCGAGCTGGAAGATGCTCATCTGCATACCCTCACGGCTGTCGGCAATGGCGTCGGTGGGCTTGCTGATGCCCTCAGCAGCGGCATTGCTCTCCATCTGCTGCAGTATCTTCTCGGCACGCTTGACGATGCTCTTGGGCATACCAGCCATGTTGGCTACGTGGATACCGAAGGAGTGGTTTGAGCCTCCTGGCTGGAGCTTGCGCACGAAGATGACCTTCTTGTCGACCTCGCGTACGGCGACGTTGAAGTTCTTGATGCGCGAGAAAGAACGTTCCATCTCATTGAGCTCGTGGTAGTGGGTAGCAAAGAGGGTGCGAGCACGGCCACGGGTGTTCTCGTGGATATACTCTACGATGGCCCACGCAATGGAGATGCCATCATAGGTAGAGGTACCGCGACCCAGCTCGTCGAAGAGCACAAGACTGCGCGGACTGATATTGTTGAGGATATCAGAGGCCTCGGTCATCTCGACCATGAAGGTAGACTCGCCCACAGAGATGTTGTCGCTGGCTCCTACGCGGGTGAAGATCTTGTCTACCAAACCTACGTGAGCGGCCTCGGCAGGCACGAAGCTACCGATCTGTGCCATCAGGGTGATGAGGGCGGTCTGGCGCAAGAGGGCTGACTTACCGGCCATATTGGGACCAGTGATGATGAGTATCTGCTGGCTCTCGGTATCGAGCAATACATCGTTGGCAATGTAGCTCTCGCCTACGGGGAGCTGCTGCTCGATGACAGGGTGGCGACCCTGGCGGATGTCGAGCGTAGTGCTATCATCTACCACAGGGCGCACATAGCGGTTGAGCGCTGCGGCGTGGGCAAAGGAGAGCAGACAGTCGAGGCGTGCCACCTGATTGGCATTGATCTGTATGGCAGGGATGTATTCGTTGAGTGCAAAGACGAGGTCATTGTAGAGGCGGGTCTCGAGGGCAGATATCTTGTCCTCAGCACCGAGGATCTTCTCCTCATACTCCTTGAGCTCTTGCGTGATGTAGCGCTCGGCATTGACCAGCGTCTGCTTACGTATCCAGGTTTCGGGTACCTTGTCCTTATGGGTGTTGCGCACCTCGATGTAGTAGCCAAAGACGTTGTTATAAGCTATCTTGAGGCTGGGAATCTCGGTAATCTCGCTCTCGCGCTGCTGCATCTGCAATAGGTAGTCTTTGCCCGAGTAGGCGATGCGGCGCAGCTCATCGAGCTCAGCATTGACACCATCGGCAATGACACCACCTTTGGCCACGAGCAGGGGCGGGTCGTTCTTAATCTCATGAGCTATGCGGTCACGAATGGTACGGCACACATTGAGCTGCTCACCTATGCGGCGTATGCTCTCATTGTCTGAAGCCTCACAGGCGGCCTTGACAGGCTCTATGGCACTGAGGGCAACCTTCAGCTGCACTACCTCGCGAGGCGAAACGCGTCCCGCAGCGACACGTGAGATGATGCGCTCGAGGTCGCCAATCTGATGAAGGGCCTCGTCAAGCAGTTCGCGAAAGTCGGGGTGACGGAAGAAGTACTCTACGATGTCGAGACGCTCATTGATGGCACGCTCCTCCTTTAGGGGAAACACCACCCAGCGCTTGAGCAGACGTGCACCCATAGGGCTGATGGTCTTGTCGATGACATCGAGTAGTGACTTACCACCATCGTTCATCGGGTGTATAAGCTCGAGGCTGCGCACAGTGTAGCGGTCGAGACGTACATAGCGCTCCTCTTCGATGCGCGACAGCGTAGTGATATGCTTGATCTGTGTATGTAGGGTTACCTCCAAGTAGTGTAAGACGGCACCTGAGGCCACTACCCCACTCTTGAGATGGTCTATACCGAAGCCCTTGAGGTTCTTTACCTGAAAGTGCTTGATGAGTTTTTCGCGAGCAAATGAGTCGGTAAAAGCCCAGTCATCGAGTTCGAAAGTGCAATATTTGCATCCGAAATTGCTCTCAAACTGACTGCGTAGTCCGCGCTGAAAGAGTACCTCCTTAGGTGCAAAGTTGACCAACAACTTATCGATATAGTCAAAGGGTCCCTCGGCAGTGAGGAACTCGCCCGTAGAGATATCCAAGAATGCTACACCACATGTGCCCTTGCCAAAGTGTACGGCAGCGAGGAAGTTGTTTTCCTTATAGTTGAGCACATTCTCATTGATAGACACACCCGGTGTCACCAGCTCGGTGATGCCACGCTTGACGAGCTTCTTGGCCAGCTTAGGGTCCTCTAATTGGTCACAGATAGCTACGCGGCGTCCTGCACGCACAAGCTTAGGCAGATAGGTGTCGAGTGCATGGTAGGGAAATCCTGCCATCTCGAGATGCTTGTCCTTACCATTGGCACGCTTTGTGAGCGTGATACCCAGTATCTCGCTGGCTACGATAGCATCGGTAGAGTAGGTCTCGTAGAAGTCGCCACAACGAAACAGCATGATAGCATCAGGATGCTTGGCTTTAAGCTCCAAAAACTGCTTCATCATCGGGGTCAACACTATATCTTCTGCCATATCGTAATCATCTTTATTATTAATAGTATAGAAGCGCAAAGGTACGAATAAACGAGCGAGAATTATCAATACAATGACAAAAAAATATCACACCTCTGAAAATATTTTATCATAGGCGTGATAATTTTTTATCGTAGGTTCGAAAATTACTCCCAGCACTCTACATCGCGGCGTATCTCCTCGGGCATCTCTTCCTTGCGGAAGGTGGGACTGCTGATACCTTTACGCTTCTTGGCAGTATAGTCGCGCAAGAGCCACAGCACCTGGCGTGAGAGAAGCACAATGGCAATCAAGTTGCATATGGTCATCAAGCCCATGGTAACATCAGCAAAACTCCATGCGAGGTCGAGACTCATCATAGCGCCACACATCACCATAGCACCTACCAGCACACGATATATCCATAGGTAGATAGGACGGCGACTGATGAAGCGGATGTTTGACTCGCCATAATAGTAGTTGCCAATGATACTGCTGAAAGCAAACAGCAAGATAGCAACAGCTACGAACACGGCACCAAGGCTACCAATCTGCTCGGTAAAGGCTGCCTGAGTGAGCTGTATACCGCTGAGCGAGGTATCTGAAGAGGGATTGCTCACGAGGATGATAAAGGCGGTGCAAGTACAAATTACCAGAGTATCGGTAAATACGCCGAGAGCCTGTATAAAACCCTGCTTGACGGGGTGTGATACGCTGGCTGTAGCAGCTACGTTGGGCGCTGAACCCATACCGGCTTCGTTGCTAAAGAGTCCGCGCTTGATACCTTGCATCACAGCAGCTCCCATACCGCCTCCTAAGGCTTGTTCCCATCCAAAGGCACTACGGAATATATGACCCAATACAGCGGGAATCTCTGTGATATTATAGATGACTACACCCAATGCGAGGATGATGTAGCCTACTGCCATGATAGGTACAAGCCAGCTGCTCACTGCTGCTATACGATGGATACCACCAAAGATAATGATGAGCGTAGTAGCTGTGAGGGCAATACCCATCCACGTATGGTCAATGCCAAAAGCATGTTCCCAAGCGGCACAAATGGTGTTGCTCTGCACCGAATTGAAGGCAAAGCCAAAGGTTATAGCGATGAGTACAGCAAAGAGTACACCCATCCAACGCTTACCCAGGCCATATTGCATATAGTAAGCAGGACCACCGATGAATGAATCCTTATCTTTACGCTTGTAGAGCTGTGCCAATGTAGACTCTACAAAGGCATTGACAGAGCCAAGCAAGGCTATCACCCACATCCAAAATACAGCACCAGCACCACCTACGGCAATAGCAGTAGCGACACCTGCCAGATTACCTGTACCTACGCGACTGGCTATAGATACAGCAAAGGCCTGAAAAGAAGAGACCTGACGCTTGCCATCATTGCTCTTGGGTGCGCTCTCAGTGAGAAGACGCAGCATCTCACGCAGATTGCGGAACTGGACAAATCGTGTGCGCCAAGTGAAGTAGATAGCACATCCTATCAGCATTGCTATGAGGATGTAGGTCCACAGTACGTCGTTTACTGTATTGATGATGTGTTGTAATATTTCCATAAGTGATATGCGGGACTATTAAGCTTTCTCACAACTCAGAGCGAGGCGCTTCACAATGACTACAAAGCCTCCTGTGAGAATAAGATTGAATACTAAGGTGAGCACTGAAATAAGCAAGATAGGACCTCCGATATGATAACCGAGAGCGATGAAGATAACACCTGCACCTACCTCACCACGAGTAAACATACCTACAGAGAGGGCAAGGCGCTCTTTGAGAGAGCGATCGCGGTAGAAAAGCATAGGAGTAAGCTTACCAACATTTGACAGCAATGACACTATAACCACATGCAGAGCGATGACACCCCACGAAGGCATAGGAAGTGAGGCAATAACGCTGGCAGACTGCAAGGGATCAGCCTCGAGATTGATAAGTGGCATACTCATACCTACGAGAAGCATGAAGAACAGTGAGATGACTGTAGCAGCACGATCGTCGGCCTTAGAAGAGCCGTGGCCATGCTTCATCACCATACCCAAGACGAAAGCCGGGAGCAGTACCTCGATATGTACACTGCCCTCTTCGCCAAAGAAATGGTCTGTGAGCACATATACAACATAAGTAGCTCCATAAACCAAAGCAGAGTAGATGAGCAAACTCTTCCAATCACTGCGCAAATTGTATGAAGACATCTTCTTCCATCCTATCCATAGCAATACTACCACTACGGCAAGAATGACTCCCATCTGCCACTGCATACCTATCATAGCTATCTGCAAAGGTATCATCAGCAATATAGTGTCAAGGTCATCGAAGATGGCAAGCACCTGAATCTTTTTGTATATCCAGCTCTTCTGCAAGCCAATGGCTGCTAACATGGTGAAGAGGATACCAGCCGAGGTGGGAGCAGCAAAGCGACTCAGAAGGAGCGACTCCTTCCATACATCACCATTAGACCACCAATCTGTAGGCATCAGCACGAAAATATAATACATCGCTATAAGAAGCCACGGCATAGCTGCAGCGAGCATAGCTACGAGGTAATCTTTAGCATAAGCTTTGATATTAGACTTGTCGACCTCAAATTCGCGTCCGACATTAATCATGATAAATGCAAGGCATACCCCGAGCAATATCTCTATAGCCTCACGAGTAGTTTCATAGTTCGCGCCCAAAGCTCCGGGCAATAGTTGCGACAGCAGCAGTCCGAGCATCAGCATCGCGGAGAATGATAGTACTTTCTTCATCTAAAAATTGGTTGATTTTTGTATTTGATTAATCTATAATGTTTTTCAGCTGCGAAGATACGAAAAAAAAACGAATTAATAAAATGGTTGTAGCGATGAGCACTAAAGTATTTGCTCAACGCTACACATTTTATACCCCAAAAAAGAACGTTTAACAGGTATTACTGAATAAGGCGATAATTACTACCAGCAGAGGGGCGCACTATACCACGAAGCTCAAGTTCAAAGAGCAGAGCACTGAGGCGACTGATAGAAATATTTGTTTCGGCAGCAAGAGTATTGACATGGAGGCCTTCAGCGTGTTGCTCAAGCAACTGCACTATGCAGCTTTCTTCATCGCTAAGATTTGGAAAGAGAGTACGTTGTATGGCTTCAGGCTTTGAGGCTTGCTGTGACTCCCACATCATGGCCTCAATGATATCGTCAGCTGAGGTGATAAGAGCTGCTTGGTGATGACGTATGAGCTTGTGGCAACCAGCAGAAGAAGCATCATTAATGCGGCCAGGAAAGGCATAACACTCACGACCATAGCTGTTGGCGATATTTGCTGTGACAAGTGCCCCACCCTTAATAGCAGACTCTACTACGATGGTAGCATCTGCCATTCCTGCAACAATACGATTGCGCTGAAGGAAGTTTGAGCGTTCAGGCTCAGTAAAACTTGTATACTCCGTGAGCAGTCCTCCACAAGTGGTCATTTGAGCTGCAGTGTTGCGATGCAAAGCAGGGTATATACGGTCGAGACCATGAGCAAGCACACCCACAGTGGGCAGACCATACTTAATAGCTGCACGATGTGCACAGATATCGATGCCATAAGCCAATCCGCTGACAATAAGTACATCGGGACACTGCGCTGAAAGGTCGCGAATAAAGCTTTCACAAATATCACGCCCATAGTCAGTACATTTTCGAGTACCTACAACACTTACTACACGACGAGGGTTGAGTGACGTATTTCCTCGGTAAAAAAGCAGAATAGGAGCATCATCACATTCGCGCAGACGAGAAGGAAAATCCGCATCATTATATCCTATGCATGTAATATGGTGCTTATGAATAAACTCCAACTCCTGCTCTGCACGATGATGTGCAGTAGGACAATCAAGAGCCTTAAGGAGAGAAGATTGAACATTAGGAACTATATCGCGAAGATCATTGCGATGCTCAAAAATAAATGATGCACTACCAACACTTTCAACGAGTCGCTTAGCAGTAATGCTGCCAATACCAGGGATGTGCTGTAAGGCAATGAGGGCTGATAGTTCCTTATTATCCATAATATAATGCAGAATGAGAAGATAATATGCAGATTGTTACTTTTCTAATAAGTGAGCTTCGAGAATACTATCGTAAGGTGTACTACGCACAAGCTTGCCATTGTGTATACATACACTCTCTACTGTACCTCTTAGGCATACTTTATTGTCTGATACGCGCACAATTTCTTGATGGAATACGCATTTGATACCATCACGTGTAACATAGAGTTGTGAACGAAATTCGTCCCGACTACGAAGCGGAGATTTATAATTGAGAGTTACCTTAGACACTACAAAATCATAACCTGCTGCACTCATATCAGCAAAGCTAAGACCGATAGAAAGAAGAAATTCATGGCGTGTGTGCTCCAAGTAATGCTGATAGTTAGCATTATTGACGATACCCTGAAGGTCACACTCGTAGTCACGCACCTTCATAAGGAGTTCGTAGCTGTATTCTTTCATAGGGTGTAATTTTTAGCTATTTGGAAAAAAGAAAGCGGGACTTGTATAAAACAAATCCCGCCCTTGTATATCTTAAGATAGATATCTATTAGAGGTTTGCAAGTGCAGCTGCGAACTTAACGAACTCCATGTCGTTAGCAGCCTTCTTAGCGAGGCTTGAGTCAAGCTTAACAGCCTTCTTCAAGTTCTCAGCTACTGCAGAAGCATCGTTGGTACGAGCACCAACTACAGCAGCGAGGTAGTATGTGTAAGCATCTGCCTTCTCTACCTTGCTCAAAGTGTTCTTAGCAGCAGTGTAGTTCTTAGACATGATCTGTGCAAGTGCAGCAGCGTTGCTCTTTGTGTCACCGAATGCCTTTACAGCGCGGTCGTACTGACCCTGAGCGATGTAGAGGTTACCAAGTGCAGCAGCGTTCTCCTTAGCGTCAGTACCCTTTACGAGGCTCTTTGCAGCGTCAGCTACGTTACCCTCGATAAGAGCGATCATACCCAAGTTGGTGTTAACCTCAGCAGCAGTAGCGTTGAGCTTGCTAGCCTTAGCCAAGAGAGTCTTAGCCTCGCTGTAGTTACCAGCCTTCATAGCGATCTCAGCCATGTTGTTGTATGCGCGGTAGTCGTTGGGGAAGAGGTTAGCAGTCTTCTTGTAGATAGCAACCTTCTCGTTGTCTGTCTTCACGAGAGTAGCAGCATAAAGAAGCTCCTCAACGCTCAATACAGAAGCATCAGTCTTGATAGCCTCCAAGATCTCAGCATCTGAACGACCGATGAGCTGGTAGTTCAAAGTGAGGCGTGCACGACGCAACTGGGGAAGGATCTCCTGAGCCAACTCGCTGTATACAGAAGAGATGTTCTTGATTTCACGCTCTCTAACCTCGGGATCCTGGTACATAGAAAGTACGCGCAAGATGAGATCCTTGTCAGGCATGCTTGAAGCAGCTACCAACTCCTGGAAACCAGCCCAGTCCTCAGCAGTGTACTTAGTATCAACAGTTGTCTCAACCTTGTTCTTCTTCAACACCTTGTTAACGTGCTTCTGAGCGTTGTTCTGACGCTGAGCAGCCAAACGATCGTTGAGGTCTGTAGCACCATCGGGTGAAGCGTAAGCTGAAACCTCGATGTTCTCCAAAGCCTTACCCTTAGTGTCAGCCTTAACATCGTTCATAGTAGCGATGAACTCCTTCATCTGAGCAGAGTTGATCTCGCTATAACGGAGGTTAGCCTGCTGGATAAGGAACATGATGTTAGCCTGCTGAGCCTGCTTGATGATACGCTGGAAAGCATCCTGAGCGTAAGCGGGCTTAGAAGAAGCTGTTGTGAAGGGATAGAGCTCAGCTGTAGCCAAAACACCATCAGCAACCTTTACTGCGGGGATAGACTTAGTTTTGTTCTTTACCTTAGCAGCAAACTCCAAGTAGAGCTCAGACTTAGCCATCTCGGGAACATAGTCGAAAGAGGTCTTCATTGTGATGTTACCACCGTTCTTGTAAGAGATAACCTGGCTGTTGCCTTCTACCTTCTCACCGATGAATGTGTAAGCATCACCATTTGCAGAACCACCGTTCCACTTGAGGACGGGAGTTACAGTAATAACAGCCTTCTTGGGGAAGAACTTTGCAGGGATAGTACCTGAAATAGTTGCAGGAACCTCACCATTTACAGCCTCAAGAACCTGAGGTGTTACGGTGAAATAATCAGCCGACAACTCACCAAGCTTGTTGCTGCAAGAGCAGAGCGCCAACAATGACGCAGCAATAACTGAAAAACGGAATTTTTTCATCGTGTTTTTAATAAATTTATGGTTTGTAAATTAAATCTTCTTCTTCTCCAATGGTGCAAAGATAGTTAACATTTACATACTTTCCACGTTAATTGCTTCTTTTTTATCAATTTCCGGAGAAAATTCTTTAAATAAATGCTAAATTGAAAACTTTGCTTTACAAATGTCGCTCGGGGTACATATCATTCCACCATTCGGGGCTATCTTGCAAATAACGAGCAAACCATGCCATGATGGTATTGTGCCAAAGCACGCGTTTTGCATAGTCAGACACGAAGTGATTCTCCCCTTCTACCTGGATAAATTCTACGGGTTTACCCAATATCTTCAGTGCATTGAAGAGCTGAATACTCTCGCCCATAGGCACATTGGTGTCGACGGTTCCGTGCAAGAGCAACAGCGGAGTATTGATCTTGTCGGCATTGAAGAGTGAGCCCTGCTTGGTGAAGAGATCGGGGTTCTTCCAGGGATAGCTTTCGGCTGCAGCGACAGCGTTGTAGCTATAGCCCCAGTAGCCCTCACCCCAGTAGCTGGTAACGTTACTGATACCGGCGTGTGATACAGCTGCAGCGAAGATGTCGGTCTGTGTCTGCAAGTACTGAGTCATGAAGCCACCATACGATGCTCCCAGACAACCAATACGCTCAGCATCTACGTAAGGATGCTCTTTGCAGAACTGCTTGACACCCTCAATGATATCATCAGCTGTACGCTTACCCCATGCATTGACGTGGCGGGCTGCAAACTCCTGACCAAAGCCAGTAGTACCGCTGGGCTGGATGACATACACTACATAGTCACGTGAAGCAAACAATTGTGCACAATAGGGGTTGCTGATACCCTTCACTGTGGGTGAGGTACCGCCGTAGTAGTATACGATGAGGGGGTACTTCTTCTCAGGGTCAAATGAGGGAGGCAGACAGCACTTACCATAGATGGTGGTACCATCTGAAGCGGTGAAGTTCCATTCGCTTGTCTCACCCAATTCAATTTCATCGAGGATGGGCTTCATGGGATCATCGATGAGACGAGAGCGCATCTTCTTCATGTCAAAGAGATAAGCCACACCTGCGGTATTATCATCCTGGCCATAGTATGCTGCAGTAGTTGCACTCTGCGAAGGCAATGAGAAGCGCTGTGTCACAGAAATCTCCAAGGGCATCTGCTCGAATACCTTCTTGGCAGTGTTGTAGCGATAGATATTCTGCTCATCCTTGTCCTCAGTAGTGAAGTAGATGTTCTTATCTGCTACGTTCCACTGGAGCACACTTACTGAGGGGTCAAAATCCTTTGTGATAGGTGTCACCTCACGTGTAGCGAGGTCCATGATGAAGGCTTGCTTGTCATAGTCGTTGGCGATGGGGTGATTGCCGCAGTTCTTGCCTACTCCATCAAAAGCCTCAGCACCACCAACGAAAAGTACCTGTGTACCGTCGGGTGAGTAGGTCGCACCGTCTACAAATCCGCTCGCAGCTACAAGTGTATCAATCTCATAAGTGTTGAGGTCGAGCTGGTAGAAAGACGATGTTCCGAAGGGGCGGTTAGTTACGTCCTCGGCGTAGGTGCTAAAAATAATTTTCGCACCGTCGTGGCGGATTCCTTGCAGGTACGACGAATGATTGCCGTAGGTAAGGCGCTCGGTGGTACCCTTCTTGATATCATACTTTGCCAAGAAGCTACGTCCGCGGAATCCAGGGATACGGTCTCTGGGTGTAACGATACGCTTCAGCGGGCCCTGCTCGGTCTGTCCGCTTTCGCTGGGGTAGTAGATGAGGAAGTCCTCTGTGGGTGCCCATGTGAAGCGGTCAGCAGGGATCTCTGTGAGCAACACCTCTTCGGTCAGAGTAGTGGGGTCGAGTACGATGACATTGTTACCCTCAGCTGCTGTCACGGTATAGTAGAGCTTGTCGCTCTTAGGCATCCAGCGCATACCATCTTTGGCATTAGCGAGCAGCACCTTACCGGTCTTGGTATCGGTCAACTGAGCGTATACGTGCTGACGATCCTTGCTATAGTAGTTCCAATGACGTGTGTAGAGATACTTACCGCTGGGCGACATGGCTACATCGATGACACGATTACCATACACTGTATTGTCGAGCGTAAAGCGACGCTTCAGGTCTTGTCCGCTAAATACATTAACCTTCTCATATCCCTTGTCTGCTACCACTTCACACTTGAATGCGGGCGCAGCCTTATCCTCCTTATGAGCGAGGAACTTGATTGTCACCACGTAGTCACGCTCGGGCTCCATGCGCAAGGCGATATCTTGAGCCGCCTTTACATTGAGGCTATCATCGGCATTCTCCTTCTTTGACTTTGATACGCCATCGATATATGCCTCCCAACGTACGGGAGAGGTCACTTTGAGCTTACCCTTCATGAAGCGGTCGGCACGGATGTTGGTGCTTACCACATAGATGAGATGCTCACCATCAGCAGCAGCGAGTGTCACAAATCCTGCTGTATCAGCCACCATCGCCTGAGTCGTGTAGTTGTCTTGATTGAGACCTACAGCAGTACCAAGCAAGTTTTTAGTCTCGTACTTACGACCTTCGGTATTGATACTATCAGTGAGGATAGGTGTACGCAGTGTCACTGCATCGCGCACCTGATAACTCTGAATTACCTGAGCCTGTGTGCCCAAGCTGCATGCCACGAGTGTGGCTGCCAATAAATGTCTTTTTTTCATATTATATAATAGTTGTTTATTCGTGTGACTTTGTGCTTCGTCCGACAAAGATAGTAATAAGCGAGCGAAATACAAAAAACGTACTTAATATTTCGCTTTGCGCCTGTTTCTCGGGTGATGCTCAATGATTTCCGAGCGTAAGCGGTGTACGTCGATGTGAGTATATATCTCCGTTGTCCCTATATCTTCGTGTCCGAGCATGCTTTGTATCACTCGCAAGTTGGCACCGCCCTCGAGCAGATGTGTGGCAAACGAGTGGCGTAGGGTGTGCGGACTGATTGTTTTCTTCAGCCCCACCTGCTCGGCAAGCTCCTTGATGATGTGAAACATGGTGATGCGCGACATGCGTTTTCTCAAGTGAGCACTCACAAAAAGATAATCCTCATCCCCAGGCTTGATATCTATCTCTGCGCGGTCTACGAGGTAGTCCATAATCTCTGCGATGGCACGCTCCGAGATGGGTACAAGGCGCTGCTTGCTACCCTTACCCTCTACCTTGATGAAGCCCTCCTTGAGGTAAAGGTCCGACAACTTCAAGTTACACGCCTCCGATACACGTAACCCACAGCTATACAGCGTCTCTATGATGGCACGATTGCGCTGCCCCTCGTGCTTGCTAAGGTCGATGGCTTCGATGAGCATATCTATCTCTTCGAGGCTCAACACCTCGGGGAGCTTCATACCTATCTTGGGCGACTCGAGCAGCAAGGTAGGGTCAGCAGTGATATAGTCTTCGAGGACCAGGAAACGATAGAATGAGCGTATGCCCGAAAGTATACGAGCTTGTGAGCGAGCACTAATCTTCTCATCATGCAGATGTGCCAAGAAGCTCTCCAGGTGACTCAGCTCTGCTACCAATGGGTCTATACCCTCTTTGTTGAGGTAAGCTATCAGCTTCTCCACGTCGCGGATATAAGCATCGAGAGTATTGGTCGATAGCGCTTTCTCAAACAGCAGGTGCTGCTTGTACTGCTCTATAATAGATTGTTTCTTCTGTGCCATCGTGCCAAACTTTGTGCTGTAGGTTCATCAAATCGGCACAAAAATAGTGTTTTTTCGCGGTATTTCTTCTTCTTTTGCTGTTTTTGAGCTACTTTTGTCGTACGATTCAATGATTTCGTTTATGGATAACAACAATAAGCGGGTGCTGATACTCAACGGCCCCAACCTCAATCTTCTGGGTAAGCGCGAGCCAGGCATCTATGGCAACAATTCCATGGAGAGCTACTTCGCTACATTGCAAGAGCGTTTTCCCGATGTGTCGCTCGAGTATTACCAATCTAACGTAGAGGGCGAGCTCATCAACAAGCTCCACGAGGTAGGCTTCACCTACGATGGTGTAGTGCTCAATGCCGGTGCCTACACACACACCTCAGTAGCGATACACGATGCCATCAAAGCCATCTCCACTCCCGTAGTAGAGGTACATATATCTAATGTATATCAGCGCGAGACTTATCGCCACACCTCGCTCATCACAGGGGCTTGTGTAGGTGTCATCGGTGGGTTTGGTATGGACTCATACCGCCTGGCCATAGAAGCATTGTTACAGTTATGATAAGCCGCGACGAAGCCATTGAGGCCTACATACTACAACACATGGATGAGGAGAGTGACTATTTGAAGGCACTCTACCGACAGACACATCTGAAACTGATAAATCCGCGTATGACCTCGGGTCACCTGCAAGGCCGACTCCTCAAGATGCTCGTGCAGATGATACGCCCGCGCCGCATACTCGAGATAGGCACATTTGCCGGCTACTCAGCACTATGCATGGCAGAAGGCTTGGGCGAAGATGGACTCATACATACCTATGAGATTGACGATGAGTTAGAGGATTTTACCCGTTCATGGATTGAGGGCTCGCCCTACGGAAGCAAGGTACGATTCCACATCGGCAATGCGCTCAATGAGGTACCACACCTGGGCGAAACCTTCGACCTCGTCTTTATGGATGGCGACAAGCGCCAATACATGGACTACTACGAGATGGCACTGCAATATACCTCGCCCAATGCAATTATTTTGGCAGATAATACGCTTTGGGATGGCCATGTGGTAGAAAAAGCTTATCTTTGTGACCGTCAAACAGCTGCCATCAATGAGTTCAACGCCTTCTTGGCTGCCGACACGAGAGTAGAGAAGTTTATCCTCCCCCTACGTGATGGACTGACAATGATTAGAAAGAAACAATAAGTATAAAACCATAATATATATATAGAATATATGGAATCAACCAGACAAAGTAAAATCTCACGACTCATCCAAAAGGAGCTGAGCGAAATATTCTTGCTGCAGGCAAAGTCGATGAATGGTGTATTGGTGTCAGTGACATCTACCCGCATCAGTCCCGACCTGAGCATCGCTCGCGTATATGTCAGCGTATTCCCCTCTGACCGCAGTGACGAAATCGTAAAGAACCTCAATGCCAATATGCGCTCTATCCGCTTCGAGCTGGGCAACCGCCTGCGCCACCAGCTGCGCATCATCCCCGAGCTGAAGTTCTTTATCGATGACTCGCTCGATTACCTGGAGCGCATCGACGAACTGTTGAAGTAGTCACCCACTCCCCCACTGTGGCAGCCCTTCTCCTCCGATGAATCTCCCCTTTTACATTGCCAAGCGCTACCTCTTTTCCAAGAAGTCGCACAATGCTATTAATGTCATCTCCGCCGTTTCGGTATGTGGGGTGGCATTAGCTACGTTGGCACTTGTATGTACACTATCGGTCTTCAATGGCTTCCACGACCTCATCTCGAGCTTCTTCACCCACTTTGACCCCGATCTAAAGATTGAGGTCATCAAGGGAAAAGTGTTTACCCCCTCGCCCACTATGATAGAGGATATCAAGGCTACCAAGGGGGTCGAAGTCGTAAGCCTCACGCTCGAGGACAACGCCATGGCCAAGTATAAGGAGAATCAGACCATGGTCACCATCAAGGGCGTCGATGATGAATTCCAGGCCCTCACCCATATCGATGAGATACTGCATGGCAATCCCGAGTTTAAGCTCTACGACCAGATAGCAGACTACGGCATCATGGGCCAAAGCCTCATGTATATATTAGGTACAGGCATACAGCCCTTTGACCCCATCGAGATATATGCTCCTCGCAAGGGAGGTAAGGTCAATCTCTCTAACCCCATGGCAAACTTCCACCGTGCTCCGCTCTATTCGCCCGGTACGGTGTTTAATGTCAATGACTCGCGCTATGCCACCTCTTATATCATAGCGTCTATCGACTATGCCCGCAAGCTCTTTGGCTACACCACCGAGGTCACAGCCATCGAGGTGCGTCTCTCTGATGATGCCGATGTGTCACGCGTCAAGCAGACCCTACAGACCATCATGGGCGATGACTTCACCGTGAAGGACCACTACGAGCAGCAAGAGGCCACCTTCAAGGTGGTAGAGATAGAGAAGTTTGTCACCTACCTCTTCCTCTGCTTTATACTCATGGTAGCCTGCTTCAACATCATCAGTTCGGTATCGATGCTCATCCTCGACAAGCGTGACAATGCCGCCACCTTGCACAGTCTCGGTGCCACCGACAGCATGGTATCTCGCATCTTCATCTATGAGGGCAACCTCATAGCCCTCCTTGGCGCCCTCGTAGGCCTTGTGCTGGGCATCATCCTCTGCCTCCTGCAGCAGCAGTTTGGCTTCATCGGGCTTGGCGATGGACAGTTTGTTGTCAGTGCCTACCCCGTACGCGTACAGTTTACCGATATCATACTGGTGCTTGCCTCAGTACTCCTGGTCAGCGCTATCTCGGTATGGCTCCCCATCCGCCTTCTCAACAGATTCTTCTATAACCGTACACAGCAATAACAGACCCCCTCTTTTATTGTCTGTAATAATACCCTATATGTAATGGCTAAAGAACTCAAAACTCTTGTCAAAGATACCGCCATCTATGGTATAAGCAGCATCGTAGGCCGCTTTCTCAACTATCTGCTCGTACCGCTCCACACCACCAAGATCATCGCTGAGAGTGGCGGCTACGGCGTAGTGAGCAACGTATATGCCTATACCGCACTGCTCATGGCTCTGCTCACCTTCGGCATGGAGACCACCTTCTTCCGCTTCTCTAACAAAGAGGGCGAAGATAGCAACAAGGTCTATGGCACCACACTATGGCTCGTAGGAGGCATCAGTGCCCTCTTCTGTGTGCTTTGCCTCATCTTCAATGCCCCCATCAGTGCCCTTATGGGCTATGCCGACCATCCCGAGTATATAGCCTGCATGACCACCATCGTGTCGCTCGATGCACTGCAGAGCATACTCTTTGCCCGTCTGCGAGGCCAACACCGCCCTGTGAAGTTCATGACACTGAAGATGTCGTTCATCATCCTCAGCGTCCTGCTCAACCTCTTCATCTTCCTCGGCGCACCAGCCATCTATAGTGCTCATCCTGAGTGGATATCATGGTGGTACAATCCCGAGTATAGCGTAGGTTACATCTTCATTATCAACCTCGTGTGTACCGTCAGCGTCACCTTCGGATTCATCCCCGAGCTGCGTGGCTTCGCCTATGGCTTTGACCGCAAGCTGGCCAGCCGCATGCTGCGCTACGCGCTCCCCATCCTCGTGCTCAGCATCGCAGGCATACTCAATCAGGTAGCCGACAAGATCACCTACCGCTTCATCGTGCCCGGTGCCGAGGGCGACATACAGCTCGGCATCTATGGCGCATGCACCAAGATAGCCATGATCATGGCCCTGCTCACCCAAGCCTTCCGCTACGCCTATGAGCCCTTCGTCTTCGGCAAGAGCCGCGACAAGGACAATCGCGAGATGTATGCTACGACGATGAAGTACTTTATCATCTTCACCCTCCTTGCCTTCCTCGCCGTGGTGTTCTATATGGACATACTCAAGTACCTCATCGGCAACACCTATTGGGAGGGACTGCGCGTAGTGCCTATCGTGATGATGGCCGAGATATTCATGGGCATCTACTTCAACCTCTCCTTCTGGTACAAGCTCTCTGACAAGACCTACTGGGGCGCCATCATGTCTGTCATCGCCTGTGCCGTACTCTTGGGTGTGAACATACTCTTCATCCCTCGCTATGGCTATGTAGCTTGCGCATGGGGAGGTCTCGCAGGCTACGGCACTGCCATGCTCCTCTCCTACTTCATCGGCCAGCACTACTACCCCATCCGCTACGACATCAAGGGTATAGCCATATACTTCGCCCTGGCCCTGGCCATGTTTGGCATATCACAGGTGCTCCCCTTCAGCAATGCATGGCTACGCATGGCTACCAACACCCTCATGCTCCTCCTCTTCGTGGGCTACATCATCAAGCATGACCTACCCCTCAATCAGATCCCTATCATCAAGCGTTGGGTGAAGTAAAACTCGTATATTAAAATATACATATATATAGAATAAGACTCTGGGTAATGCTGCTCGGAGTCTTTATTTTTTGGGAATAGCATAATAGCTGTCCTAAATAATTTTAGCAATAATATAGGTGTTTACCCTGAGCTACGGATTGTCCCCCTAATGTAGGGGGACGAGCGAAGCGGAGGGGGTATAAGCAGAAAGTTCATACCACCTCCCCCTCTACGAGGGTACTCCTCCTACCTTAGGAGGAGAATTGTAAAATGGACAAACACCTATATTATCCACTCAGATGTTTACACCAGTTTTTTCGCCATTCTAAGCCCCTATAAGCAACCAACCAACCACACAGCACCATCTTTACATAAAAGCGTACAATGGTCCGTAGCGGCGCTTATATAGCCTCCACGGACCACTCTTGCTCCACCGCAGCCATCTCCCAGCTCCTTCCCTACCCCCTCTGCCACCACGCGCTCCTCGACTCACCACCCCCGATATCCACACGACTAAAATATATTATCTTCTTTTTTATTCCTTTTTTAAAAAAATTGTGTGTATGATGATATCCTGTGGATAAGGTGTATACTAAATTGCTTTTAAATTTGCATATGTCATACTCCACATTCCGATTTCTCGTGTCCACAGGTTATCCACAGGGGTAGATGTAGTGTATCGCCTGATTACCAGCACGTATCTGATAATTATCCACACACTGTTGATAACGTAAAAGTTGATAAATTAACTTCGAAAAAACACCTCAAAACTTGTGTAAAGTGACGTGGAAAAGTTGTGATTAAAAAAGAGCTAACTTTTTTGGTCGTTTCAGAAAGCTGTTTAAATGCGTCAAGGAGGTGGATTTGCCAAATTTTTTGCCTGTTTTTTATCAATTTTTTATCCACAGTTATCCACAATCTTTTCGGTGGAAATTGTGGATAACTATGTTTATAACTCCGATTAGTACGTTTTATACGAATTTTTCGGTTTCTTTCGCATGGTGCATAGTGAGATTGTAAGTCAGTCGATTTCAGCGTATTATACAGCTTACCCCATCGTTTTAGGGGCAAATAGCTCGGCTTTTGTGGGCAGTGGACCCAAGATTGAGGGCGAGTGGGATTATTGTTAGAGAGTATGCCTTTACCTTTGCCGCCGAAAACAAACCCCGCAAGAGTATGTTGGAAAGATTCTTGAAGAAAACCAAGTTTGAGTCATTTGACGACTTCATGCAACACTATGAGGTGTGCGTGCCCGAGCATTTCAACTTTGCCTACGACGTGGTAGACGCCTGGGCCAAGCGAGATGCCGACAAGCGTGCCATGCTGTGGACCAATGAGCATGGCGAGGAGCGCACCTTCACCTTCGGCGACATGAAGCGATACTCTGACCGCACGGCATCATACCTGCAGAGCCTCGGCATCAGACGTGGCGATGTAGTGATGCTCATCCTCAAGAGACGCTACGAGTGGTGGTGGACCATGCTCGCCCTCCACAAGCTGGGCGCCATAGTGGTGCCTGCCACACACCTGCTGCGTGCACACGACATCGAGTACCGATGCAATGCCGCCAGCATCAAGGCCATCGTAGCCTGTGGCGACGACGACGTGATCCATAATGTAGAGGCCGCGCGCCCCTACTGCCACACGCTCAAGCACTGCATATCTATAGGTCCCAGCGTACCCTACGGCTGGCTCGACTTCCACGAAGGCCTGAGCAAGGCGATGCCCTATGTGCGTATTGCCGAGAATGACAATACCGACACCATGCTCATCTACTTCACCTCGGGCACCACGGGCCACCCCAAGATGGTATGTCACGACTTCACCTACCCCCTGGGCCACATCATCACCGCCGCCTGCTGGCACAACCTCTACGAGGAGTCGCTCCACCTCACGATCAGCGACACCGGATGGGGCAAGGCCGCCTGGGGCAAGCTCTACGGACAGTGGATCGTGGGTGCCACGGTATTCGTATACGACTACGAAGGCAAGTTCCCCCCTGCCGACATATTGCGCACGATAGAGAAGCATCGCATCACCTCCTTCTGCGCACCCCCTACCGTATTTCGCTTCCTCATCAAAGAAGATGTAGAGCAGTACGACATCAGCAGCCTGCGCTACTGCACCGTGGCAGGCGAGGCCCTCAACCCCAGCGTCTTTGACCGTTGGAAACGCCTCACAGGCATCAGCCTCATGGAGGGCTACGGACAGACCGAGACCACCCTCTCCATCGGCACCTACCCCTGGTGTAAGCCCAAGCCAGGCTCTATGGGCGTGTGTGGACCACAGTACCACGTAGAGCTCATGGACCACGACGGCCACATCCTCGGCCACGACCAAGAGGGAGAGATCGTCATCCGCACCTCGGGCCCCAAGCCCCTGGGACTCTTCAAGGAGTACTACCGCAACGAAGCCCTCACCTCAGAGGCCAACCACGACGGATGGTACCACACGGGCGACATAGCCTATCGCGATAGAGACGGCTACTACTGGTACGTGGGTCGCATGGACGACGTCATCAAGTCATCGGGCTACCGCATCGGTCCCTTCGAGGTAGAGAGCGCCCTGATGAAGCATCCCGCCGTGCTCGAGTGTGCCATCACTGGCGTACCCGACGACATACGCGGACAACTCGTGAAGGCCACCATCGTGCTCACCGATGCCTACCGCGACAAGGCCGACGAAGCCCTCATCAAAGACATACAGCACCACGTCAAGGAGGCTACCGCGCCCTATAAGTATCCCCGCGTGATAGAGTTTGTCGACGAGCTACCCAAGACCATCAGCGGCAAGATCAGACACTGCGAGATACGCAACCGCGCATGACGTATGAAAACAAGTAGTTAAATGAAGATAAATGAAGATAAATGGAGATAAAGGCCAAATGTACTGTACGCGGTGTACAAAAGCTATTGGCATTTAACTCCCCAGGAGCGAAGCGATATCTCCCTTTAACTCCCTTTAACTTCTAAAGTAGAGACAGAAAAAAACTTAATATAAACAAAAAGGAAACCCCTTCCCATTCATTAAGACCTTAACTTGAAAAATGTAATAATAGTAAAAATCGCTTGTTGATTATTATTGTTTGTAACCTAAACTTTAACACCAAAGAATGGCAGTCCACCGTGAGGTGAGCTGCCATTTGCTTTATATTGGGAGAGTCGAGCAAAATTCACACCCCTTCGCCGCAGCCCCTTGCAAGCGACTGACGCTCAATTAGTCCACCATCTTAAAGATTTTTAAGTATATATTCTTGGAGGGAAAAGAATTTATCCCTACTTTTGTGTTGTTATGGAAACTATCAAGAACGTATGGTTTGAGAATGAGCGCATCTACATGCTCTCAAGCGAAGATAAGGTCTATAGCAGACCCTTGGAGGCATTCCCCATCTTGAAGGAGGCCACGGAGGCTGAGCGCGCTGCGTTCAGCATAGAGATGCGTGGCACGGCACTGCGCTGGAAGCAGCTCGACGAGGATGTACACATCTCCAGCTTCTACACCGTAGCCGAGCCCGAGTATGCCAATGAGATAGCTGCCATCTTCAGGCGTTTCCCGCAGCTCAACGTATCAGAAGTGGCTCGATACGTAGGTATCAACAAGAGCCTATTGGCCAAGTATATCTACGGCATCAAGAAGCCCAGCGATACGCGTGTGATGGAAATCAAAGAGGCATTGCACACCATAGGTTCGCAGCTCATGGCTGTGTGACGAGGTTGCAAGATTCACGAATACACGGGGCGCAGAGAGACACTGTGTCCCGTGCTGCGTTTATGCAAACAATGGGGGTGCTTACAATTACGATTACAGTTAATATGCACACTCACGATAGAGGCAAATGTACTGTTGAGTAAAAACTCTTATTTATATATTAGATATACATAGTATATATAATATAAAATAAGCCATATTATTATATACCCACTCGATAGAGACAGAGCAAAGTAACTGTAATCGTAATTGTAATCACTTTACCTTTTGCCGCTGTACAGGTACGTTATGCTATTTTCGGTAAGGCACGCCGATAGTGCCATACAATCGATAAATTGCCGCCACACGCGCACCATGCGAGTAATAATCAACTTTTTTCAACGCGCTGTAATTAAGTATATTACGCACGAAATGCCGCAAAATAAAATACACTAAAGTACAGTAAAGTACACTAAAATACAATAAACGTAAGTGACTCGGGGAAATGTAGTAACTTTGCCTTCGCAATTGAGAATTGAGAATGGAGAATGGAGAATTTGCCGTCCGGAAGGCATCACCCTCAACTCTCAACCCTTAACCTTTAACCCCTAATTAACCTAAACCCTAAACTCTCAACCCTAAACTCTAAACAACTATGTCAGTAAACTACAAAGTATCAAGATGCAAGAATCCCGGCAAGAATGCCGTACAGGGCGTGAACTACTTCTCATGCAAGGCCTCTAAGGTCAGTGACTATGACTTCAAGGAGCTCGCCGACGACATCGCCACCGCCACCA
>JAFZFF010000094.1 GCA_017556045.1 Bacteroidaceae bacterium
AAGAGCGTTACCGAGAACACTCGTGTATCATATCCTATCGATCATATCGAGAACATCGTTAAGCCCGTTTCTAAGGCAGGTCCCGCTAAGAAGGTTATCTTCCTCTCAGCTGACGCATTCGGTGTACTTCCTCCCGTATCTATCCTCAACCCCGCACAGACTCAGTACTACTTCCTCTCTGGCTTCACCGCTAAGTTGGCAGGTACAGAGCGCGGTATCACAGAGCCCACTCCCACATTCTCAGCTTGCTTCGGTGCAGCATTCTTGAGCTTGCACCCCACAAAGTACGGTGAGGAACTCGTGAAGAAGATGGAGGCAAACGGTGCTACTGCATACCTCGTTAACACAGGTTGGAACGGTACCGGTAAGCGTATCTCTATCCGCGATACACGTGGTATCATCGACGCTATCCTCGATGGTTCTATCGACAAGGCTCCCACAAAGGTTATTCCTTTCTTCGATTTCGTAGTTCCCACAGAGCTTCCTGGTGTTGACACCAACATCCTCGATCCTCGCGACACTTACGAGTGCGCTTGCCAGTGGGAAGAGAAGGCTAAGGACCTTGCTGCTCGCTTCATCAAGAACTTCGCTAAGTTCACAGGCAACGAGGCTGGTAAGGCTCTCGTAGCTGCTGGTCCTCAGCTCTAATTGAGCGGAACACAGCAACGAACACCCCGTTCGTAGCTGCTGGTCCCCAGCTCTAATTAAATAGAAGCAATATTAAAATACGGTTCGCCAAATGGTGAGCCGTATTTTTTATTGCTATAAATTACAAAGATATTTCAACTATCGCCCCATAAATCAAGCTTTATTCGCTTGTTTTTATTACCTTTGTACCTTAAAACAAAATTACATGCAAAAGTATATATCTACACAACTGTTCAGATACGAAGTAGCCGGCGGGGTTTCGGAGTATCATGCTATGTTGCGCGTCACTGATCCGCGACTACCATATACCGAGCAGGTAGACCATCTTTTGGCCGCATATCAGCATTTGCTGGAGGATGAGCTACCCGGAACAGTAGCTGTATTCAAACGCTTTTTCTTGAGTGATGCCGCCAATCAGGCAAACTATCTATTGGCCACACAGGTGGAGCACAGTGGATGTGCGCTCTCTATCGTAGAGCAGCCCCCTCTCGATGGTACAAAGGTCGCTCTTTGGGTATACCTGCAGAAAGGTGTAAACACACGTGCGCTTCCCCACGGAGACTATGAGGTGAGCCACGGAGGATATCGCCATATATGGAGCGGATACAACTTCAACAAGGCATCAAAGTCAGAGTACCAGACCCGCTTACTGTTCAATGACTATGTGATGCGTTTGGCTAATCAGGGATGTTCGTTGGCCAACAATTGCATACGCACCTGGTTCTTCGTACAGAATGTAGATGTCAACTATGCTGGCGTAGTAAAGGCGCGTAATGAGGTTTTCCTCACCCAGGACTTGACTGACAAGACACATTTCATTGCCAGCACAGGTATTGCAGGACGCCATGCAGACCACGAAGTGAAGGTCTTGATGGACGCCTATGCCGTAGATGGTATTGAACCCGGACAGGTAAAGTTCCTGTATGCTCCTACACACCTCAACCCCACCTACGAGTATGGGGTAAGCTTCGAGCGAGGCACATACGTCGACTATGGTGATCGCCGCCAAGTATTCATCTCTGGCACCGCAAGCATCAACAATAGGGGTGAGATTATGTACCCTGGCGATATCCGCAAGCAGACATTACGTATGTGGGAGAATGTAGAGACCTTGCTTGCTGAGGCTGAGTGTACCTTCGAGCATGTAGGACATCTCATCGTATATTTGCGCGACATTGCGGACTACACCGTGGTGCAGGAGATGTTTGAGCAGCGCTTCCCCGATATCCCCAAGATATACTTGCAAGCTCCCGTATGCCGCCCGGGATGGCTCGTAGAGATGGAGTGTATGGCAGTAAAGAGCATACACAACGAGGCATATAAACCCTATTGATTCATAACACAAAACATAAACGACAGTGAAAACATTTGAGCTCATCGCCAAGACCTTCCAAGGACTGGAGGAGATATTGGCAAAGGAACTTACCGAGCTGGGTGCTGACGACATCCAGATAGGTCGCCGTATGGTATCATTTACCGGCAACAAGATGATGATGTATCGTGCCAACTTCCACTTGCGCACAGCTATTCGTATCCTCAAACCTATCTTGCACTTCAACGCTAAGGATGCTGACGAAATCTACGAAATCGTAAAGAAGCGCATCAAGTGGGAAGAGTACATGGATGTGAACACCAGCTTTGCTGTCGACTCAGTAGTATACAGCGATGAGTTCCGCCACTCTAAGTTTGTAGCTTACCGTGTGAAGGATGCTATTGCAGACTACTTCCGTGAGAAGGAAGGCAAGCGCCCCTCAGTACAGATAACTAACCCTGACATCACACTCCACATACATATCGCACAGGAGCGCTGCACCCTGTCACTCGACTCATCGGGTGAGTCACTCCACCGCCGTGGCTATCGCCAAGAGGCTGTAGAGGCTCCACTCAACGAAGTTTTGGCAGCAGGTATGATCTTGCAGACAGGCTGGACAGGTGAGTGCGACTTCATCGACCCCATGTGCGGTTCAGGTACACTGCCCATCGAGGCAGCCCTCATCGCTCGCAATATCGCTCCTGGCGTATTCCGCAAGGAGTTTGCCTTCGAGAAGTGGGCCGACTTTGACCAAGAGATGTTTGATGAGATCTACAATGACGACTCTGCAGAGCGTGAGTTTGAGCATCACATCTACGGTTACGACATCGACTGGAAAGCCGTGAATATCGCCAGCAATAACGTACGCGCAGCAGGTCTTACCAAGGATATCACCATCGAGCACCGCGACGTGGCAGATTTCGTAGAGCCTACAGAGAAGGCTATCATGGTGACCAATCCCCCTTATGGTGAGCGTATCACTACTGATGACCTCTTAGGATTGTATCGCACTATTGGCGAGCGTCTTAAGCATGCCTTTAAGGGCAATGACGCTTGGGTACTGAGCTACCGCAAGGAGTGCTTCGACAAGATTGGTTTGAAGGCATCAGTCATCATCCCCTTCTTCAATGGTGCATTGCCCTGCGAGTTCCGCAAGTACGAACTCTTTGATGGCAAGTTCCGCGAATTCCGCGAGAGCGGCGAAGAGCTTGACAAGAGCGAGCGCCCCACAGCAGAGCGTCGCCCCCTTCGCGAACGTGAGGAACGCGCCGCACGCACCTTCGGCATGAAGCGCGAGGAGGAGCGTCCGCGTCGCCGCTTCAATGACGACAATCGCCGTGGCTTTGGCGATGACCGCCGTCGTTTCAACGAAGATAACCGTCGTCCATTCTCTTCTAAAGAGATGGCAGAGCGTAATGACCGTGAGCGTTACGAGGAGGATACCAATTATAGCAGCCTCTACGAGCGTCACCACGAGTTTGCCAAGATGCAGGCAGCACGTGAGCGCAAGGCTTCACGTCCCCAAGGCGAGAAACGTGAGTTCAAGGGCGAAAAGCGTGAGTTCCGTGGCGGCAAGCCTTCAGGAGACAAGCGTGGACAACGTGCACAGCGATTCTCAAATAACAAACCTAACTTCAAACCCCGCAGACGCAATGAAGATTAAGCACCTCATCAGTGTCGTGGCTGTAGCTCTCTTCACCTTCGGCACACCTACCATAGCACAAGAGAACACATCTATGAAAGAGTTTACCTTAGAGGACCTCAACTTCGGTGGCACCAACTATCGTAACATGATTCCCAAGAATCGTCGTCTTACATGGTGGGGCGACCAGCTTGTACACCTCGAGAGCAAGGAGTGCTACTTGGTAGACAAGAAGACGGGTAAGGAGGCCCTATTCTTCACCGTTGATGATGTAAATGCATGGATGGGTAGTACACCTGACAATGGTTTGCGCTCACTCAATGGCATCAGTTTCCCCTATGCAGACCAATCGGTAGTGCTCCTGAACTTTGGCGGCGAGCGCCACCTCATCGACTTCGAGCAGAAGAAGCAGGTATGGCGTCAGAGCAGTGCCAATGAGCATCAGGCGAGCAGCTTCAACAAGGCATCACGCAACACAGCTTACGTAAATGGCGACCAGCTCTATGTACGCCCTGCTGATGCAGACAAGAGCGACATACAGCTCACCACCGATGGTTCACGCGAGATTGTCTACGGACAGAGTGTACACCGTAACGAGTTTGGCATCGACAACGGCCTCTTCTGGAGCCCCGATGGTATGCGTCTTGCTTTCTACCGTATGGACCAAAGCATGGTGACAGATTATCCGCAGGTGAATCTCTTCCCCCGCATCGCAGAGAATGAGCCCGACAAATATCCCATGGCTGGTGAGACCTCACACAAAGTAACTGTAGGCGTATACGACGTAGCTTCTAACAAGACCATCTACCTCAAAGCAGGTGATCCTACCGATCGCTACTTCACCAATATCGCATGGAGTCCCGACTCTAAGACCATCTACATGTTTGAGCTCAATCGCGACCAGAACGATTGCCAATTGGTGAGCTATGACGCGACTACTGGAGACCGCATCAGCGAGCTTTATCGCGAGACAGATGCCAAATACGTAGAGCCGCAGAACCCCATCACCTTCCTTCCCTGGGACAACAGCAAGTTTATCCTGCAGAGCCAGAAGGATGGTTACAACCACCTCTACCTTTTTGACACCGCAGGCAACGAACTGCGTCAGATCACACAGGGCAACTGGGTTGTCTTGAATGTGGTAGGCTTCAATGCTAAGAACAAGAGCATTATCTTCACCAGCAACGAGAGCAGCCCCATCCAATGCAACACCTGGGAGGTGAGTGTAAATACTGGTAAGCGCACCCTCTTGGACAATGGCCAGGGCTGGCACTCACCCAAATTGAGCAGCAGCGGTCGCTACTTCGTAGACAGTTATCAGACTCCCGAGATCCCTCACAATATTGAGATTGCCGATGCAAAGACATTGCGCCACACCATGTATTTCGAAGCTCCCAACCCTTGGGAAGGCTACAAGGTACCCCAGTTCTCATGTGGCACAGTAAAGGCTGCTGATGGCACTACCGACCTCTATTGGCGTATGGTGAAGCCTGCAGACTTTGACGAGACCAAGAAATACCCCACTGTAGTATATGTATATGGTGGTCCCCATGCGCACAACGTGGATGCCCGCTGGAACTACTCAAGCCGTTCATGGGAGACCTACATGGCACAGAAGGGCTACATCCTCTTTATCCTTGACAATCGTGGTAGCGAACATCGCGGCAAGGAGTTTGAGCAAGCAACCTTCCGCCAACTCGGCCAGGAGGAGATGCGTGACCAGATCTGTGGTGTAAACTACCTGAAGAGCCTTCCCTACGTAGATGCCGACCGCATCGGTGTACATGGCTGGAGCTATGGAGGTTTCATGACCATTTCGCTCATGACAAACTACCCCGACGTATTCAAGGTAGGTGTAGCAGGAGGCCCCGTCATCGACTGGAAGTGGTATGAGGTGATGTATGGCGAGCGCTACATGGATACTCCGCAGAGCAACCCCGAGGGCTATGCCAAGTGCTCACTGCTGCCCAAGGCAAAAGAATTGAAAGGAAAGCTCCAGATCATCACAGGATACAACGACCCCACTGTAGTACCTCAGCACTGCCTCATGTTTATCGAGGAGTGTATCAAAGCTGGTACACAGCCCGATTTCTTTGCATATCCTGGCGAAGGTCACAACATGATGGGGCACAAGAGTGTTCATCTGCATGAGCGTATCACACAGTACTTCGAAGACTATTTGAAATAAATATTTTTGAGGAGATAAGAAGACAAAGGGAGATAAAAGGAGATAAAGGCCAAATGACATGTACTAAACTATTGGCATTTAACTCCTGAGCGAAGCGATATCTCCATTTAAGTACATTTAACTCCAAGACCATAGGCATTCAACTCCTGAAAGTTGAGCTTGAGAAACTTAAATAAGATAAGTATATATGAAAATTGCATTGATAGGTTATGGCAAGATGGGTAAGATGATCGAACAGATTGCCCTACAGCGCGGACATGAGATTGTCAGCATCATTGACATTGACAATCAAGACGACTTCAACTCTGAGGCATTCCGTAGCGCTGACGTAGCCATTGAGTTCACCAACCCCATGGTGGCATACAGCAACTACATGAAAGCATTTGCTGCAGGCGTAAAGGTTGTTTCAGGTAGTACAGGTTGGCTTGAGGAGCATGGCGATGAGGTACGCCAGCTCTGCACCGAGGGCGGCAAGACACTGTTCTGGTCATCAAACTTCAGCCTTGGCGTAGCAGTATTCTCAGCTGTCAACAAGTACTTGGCCAAGTTGATGAACCGCTTTGATGAGTACGACGTATGCATGAGCGAGACCCATCACATCCATAAGCTTGACGCCCCCAGCGGCACAGCCATCACCTTGGCTGAAGGCATCCTCGAGAATCTTGACCGCAAGCAACGCTGGGTACCAGGCACCCTGCTTGCTGCTGATGGCACACTGAGCGGCACTACCGAATGTGCAGCTGATGAGTTGGCTGTTAGCTCTATCCGCGAAGGCGAGGTTCCGGGCATTCACAGCATCCGCTATGACTCTGAGGCCGATAGCATCACCATCACCCACGATGCAAAGAGCCGACGCGGTTTTGCACTCGGAGCAGTACTCGCAGCTGAATACACAGCTTCACACGAGGGACTACTCGGCATGAACGACTTGTTTGATTTTTAATAATAAGCACCCTATTAGTGGTCGAAAAGAAAACTATGAGTAAGATAAAGAATGCCACTGCAGCCCAGTGGATCAAGTGCAGCATAGTAATCGTCCTATACCTGCTGTTCCTCGTATGGATAAAGAGCTGGTGGGGACTTATCGTATTGCCATTCCTCTTTGATGCCTACATCACCAAGATCATTCCTTGGACATGGTGGAAGACAGCAAAGAACGCTGCCGTGCGTAACGTCATGAGCTGGGTAGATGCTATCGTATTTGCACTCGTGGCAGTGTATTTCGTACACATCTACTTCTTCCAAAACTACACGATCCCCACTTCATCTCTCGAGAAGTCATTGCTCGTGGGAGATTATCTCTTTGTCAGCAAGGTTTCGTATGGCCCACGTAAGCCCAATACACCCCTCACCATGCCGCTCACACAGCATACGATGCCAGTTACAGGCGGCAAGAGCTACATCGAGTTGCCTCAGTGGCCCTATGAGCGTGTCAAGGGTCTGGGCGAAGTACAGCTCAATGACATTGTAGTTTTCAACTACCCCACAGGAGACACCATCGTGAGCAATCCTCAGTTTGCTGCCAATGACTTTTACCAGCTCGTGAGCGGGATTAGCGCAAAGATCAACCACGACCAATACCCCGTGACAGATAGTCTCTCTGCAGCCGAAGAACGCGTAGCCTATGAGCAATTCCTTGCCAAGGGACGCAAGTATATCGCCGCCCACCCTGAGGTGTTCGGAGAGGTCGATTGGCGCCCCGTAGACCGTCGTGAGAACTATGTGAAACGCTGCGTAGGTCTCCCTGGACAGACACTTGAGATCAAGGATAAGATCATCTATCTTGATGGCGTTGCCAATAAGGAGCCCGACAACGTGCAATACAGCTACTATGTCACCACCAAACGCCCCATCAATGAGAAGCTGCGCCGCGAATTAGGCATCAGCAAGGAAGATCTGGCCAACCATAATCAGAGCAGCACCTACTATTATTTGCCGCTCACACAGAAGATGGTAGACGCTTTGGCACAACGCACCGACATCGTAGAGCAAATCACCCCTGTCATTGAAGAAGAGGGAGAGGGCCTATACCCTGTGAATAAGCATACTGGCTGGAGCGTCGACAATTACGGTCCACTGTGGATTCCCAAACGTGGCGAGACTATCACACTCACCCTCGACAATCTCCCCTTCTATGAGCGTCCGATCGCAGTATATGAGGGCAATGACCTACAGGTTCGCGATGGCAAGATCTACATCAATGGCACTGAGGCAGACAAATACACCTTCACCATGGACTACTATTGGATGCAAGGCGATAACCGTCACAACAGCCTCGACTCACGCTTCTGGGGCTTTGTACCCGAAGATCATGTCGTAGGTAAGCCCATCCTTATCTGGCTCTCATTGGATAAAGACCGTGGTTGGTTTGACGGCAAGATCCGCTGGAACCGTCTCTTCCGCATGGTAGAGAGCTACGATTAAGCCTTACAAAACTCCCACTAAGTACAAAATATTTTAGCAATAATATAGGTGTTTACCCATTTTTACGATTCTCCTCCTAAGGTAGGAGGAGTACCCTCGTAGAGGGGGAGGTGGTATGAACTTTCTGCAGACAATACCCCCTCCGCTTCGCTCGTCCCCCTATTTAGGGGGACAATCCTTGGCTCAGGGTAAACTGCTATATTATTGCCAATATTTTTTACTTAGTACGGACAAAATAGTACTTAGTAAAAAAAGGCAGGTTACTTTTCTGAAAAAGGCACCTGCCTTTTTTCATAAACACAAAGGCCTTTTCTGAAAAACGAATAGGCCTTTTTTTCAACTTACCGTTGTCATGCTGAGTAAAACGAAGCATCTCGCATAAGAGCTAAGCTAGAAATATTGCAGGGATTCTTGCTTTTCCCCATCGGGCATCGACCTAAAGGTTCACTACGCTCTGGATAACATTACATGTAAAATTGTACAATTGCAATCTCTGAAGTAGCAAAACACATCGTTTTCAGGTGACAAAAGTTTATTTTTGGGGTGGCATGGCAGCGAGCGGAGCTCGCTGCCAACGAAAACGTTAACGAAAACGAAAACTTCCGTCCGGTAGGTAATTGTCAATTGTCAATTGTCAATTTGCTGCTTCGCAGCTCTGCCATGCCACCCGAAAAATAAACTTTTGTCACCTGAAAATAGGGAAATATAGGCACTAATAGCGCATTTGTAGCACCGATTGTATACTTCACGAATTGGACACATGCAATTCGCGCGTTACAGGCCTGCAATAAAAAAATTGCGCACCTGCAATAATTTTATCAGACCTATTCAATTTGTCATGCCAAGCAGTTCAAAAAGACACGTCGTGCTAAATTTATCTCACGCGAATCTCGCTAATCTCACGAAACATACATCGCTATCGCTCGTATGTACCATCCGGGACGTATACACTCGGCAGAGCCGACAAGCGCGGGCGAAGCGACGCGCCATCTGCGAGATTGCCTTTGGTCCCTTCGGGCGGCGAAGACGTTTCGTGAGATTTGCGAGATTCGCGTGAGATACAAGTTCTTTGCGAGAATATGGGAAAGATTTATGTATGACAACTAATTCGGTAGCACTCTTTGTATATCGCACGCAATCGAACACATGCAATTCGCGCGTTACAGGCCTGCAATAAAAAAATTGCACACCTGCAATAATTGCATCAGACACCTTCAATTGTAGTTTCCTAATTTAGGACAAGACACAACATCATCATCGCAAAGTGTCCATTCAAGAAAATAGATCATCCAATGTTACTACCGATTGTGCAATGCTGCTATAAGCATTTTCTTTCAAACCATAAGTTGCGATTAGCGTCAGATGCAGCGCCTTATTGGTATGTGTCGCTTGACGAAAGGTCTCGATCTTGCTTCTAAGAACCATATCATAATCTTTGTCGATAACAAAGGGAGAAAGAGCATACTTGACTTCACAAATATTGACAACCCTATCTCGCCTGTCAATGAGCAAATCTATCTGTGCGCGCTGCTCACCTTGTAACTGATGCCATGAAGAGACTTCGCTAAGTACCGCACTGATGCCAATTGCCCGCTTAATACAGTCGACATGATCCTTGCAGACTTGCTCGAAAGTATATCCTGCCCATGCTCGACGCTGCGGACTGTCAAGTGTGTGAGTCCAATACTGTTCATCTTTGCCATATCCTCCCTTAATAAAACGGAAATAGAATATGCTATAATAATCAGACAGTTGATATATAGTATCACGTTTCTTACGGCCATAGAAATTATAGGGGCGTATAAAATCACTATCCACAAGATTATTGAGCATTTTGGTCAACACTCCATTGTTTGGCAAATGCGTAGATGCAATGATTTCATTACGTGTCATACCCATTCGTTTAGTAGAGAGGGCTTCTACTATTTGTATATAGGCATCTGCATTTGTAAACAACGTATTATACAAGTGCGTGAATTCATCCCATAACTTTCCCTTTTTCTTGAAGAAGAGTTCATCTACATTTGCAGTATAGGAAAGTCGCGGGGACAACAGCCGCAGGTAGAAAGGTATTCCTCCCATTACCATATAGCATTCAGCGATATCATAACGGCTCCATTGGATGCCACGCGAAAGAAGATATTGCTCGGTCTCATTTAAGGTAAATGGACGTAGATAGATACGGCTTGTAGCACGATTGAACAACCCACCTTTATTGGCCAAAATCTTATCAGCCATCCAACTGGTGGCCGAGCCACAAGCAATCAACACAAGATCACGGCGCGAAGCTCCCCACCCATTCCAAAACCACTCGAAAGCGCTAAGAAAATCACTCAATCGAGTGTCAAGCCATGGCATCTCATCTATAAAGACCACCTTTTTATCGTCACTCGGCAATGACTCTAAATAAGTTCGCAGCAAAGAGAAGGCTTCTAGCCATGAGACAGGAGGCATTACCTGATTATGGCTGTATTCACTCAGAGCCAGAGCAAAATTGTTGAGTTGCACACTCTTCGGCTGATTGTACAAACCTGTCAATTGGAATGCAAAGGTGTTGCCAAAGAACTCACGTACAAGGAAGGTTTTACCCACTCTTCTTCGACCGTACACTACCACCAATTCAGCCTCTGAAGACTGCAGACAACGCTGCAGCTCTTGCTTCTCTTTTTCTCTTCCGATGATTGCAACAGATTCCATTTACGTAAATATTTATATTTCAATGCAAAAGTAATGTTTTTGTTTGAATAAACAACGAATCCTTCATCACAATCGTATCGTTATCTCGAAAAAAAAGCGAGATAAAGATAGAATCTAACCATAATTCGTATCGTTATCTCGAAAAATAAATGAGATAACGATACGAACTACACCAAATCCCTATCAATATCTCAGGAAATATAGGCACGATATCAGACACCTTCAATAATTCGATTATAGACAATAAAAAAGAGGCGCACCATAAGGTACGCCTCTTCATATTTAGTAATATTTAATTACTGTGCACCGGGCCAACCTTCAACCCACTGGAACAACTCTGTTGCATAATCATACAAAGAAGCGTTACCAGCAGCATCTGTATAAGCCCAAGCACCCTTCATGGTGTACACATTGCCCTCGTTGGTGAATGAGCAATATGCAGCATTGGGATTCCAGTAGAAGTACCACTCACCACCTGCGCTTGCAGCCTCACCAATTGCCTGGAATGTAGGAGTAAGTGCTACTGCATTAGCTTCTGCATCCAAAACAAACTGAATATGTGCACCGGGTTTGGGGCAGTAAGAGGGCTCCAAGTAATAGTAGGGGCTCATCAAACGATAGAGCTTATTACCATTTGCATTGTATTCCTTAGCATTCTCAACCTTAACATATGCATAAGCACCTGCCCAGTTAGAAGCCATGTATACCTGACCTGCACTTACCCAAGTATAATCCTTCACTACAGAGATTGTGTGAGTCTTATTACCTGATACAGAGTAGCTGTTTTCGGTAAAGTTAACAGAATCCACTACAAAAGAGATTTGTGCGGTATAGGTTGTACCCATTACAATGTTAGCCTCGTTTACCAATACCTCGAACTCAGCAGTATTGCTACCATCAGCAAAAGTGATAGTAGATTCCTCTACACCCATAACATTAGGATCAGTCACTGCAACATTTACAGGAATTGTAACCTCTGCACCCTCGCTGCTACGATAAACAGTTACAGTCACAGAGCTCAATGCATCATCAGCAGAGAGGCTGAATGATTGCTTTGCTTGAGCGAAAGAGTACTGAGTCTCTTCGATCTCATAGGGTTCCCAATAGCCCTTATCGCTACAAGAGGTAAGAGCAGCAGCGGCAACCACTGTCATCATTAATGATTTATATAACTTCATTTTTTTGTCTAATTAAATGGTTTATACTATCCACTGATTACTCTACGGGAGTGGGAAGAGAAACTGCGGGGTTGTTATCAGCGTCAGAGATGAGCGCATTACCCTCAACCTCTGCCTTGGGCAAACGATAGATAAGAGCACCATCACCAGCGGGGATATTGAAGGTGTATGCAGCCTGGAAGCCACCACCACGACGGTCAACACCCTTGTTCAAACGCATAAGGTCGAAGTATGAGAAGCCCTCACCCCAGAGCTCGATACGACGCTGCATCCATACAGCATCCTGTACCTTGGCAGCCTCTGTAGCGTTGCAAATGTAAGCAGGGTCACGATAGGTAGATACGAAGTTCTGCAATGTAGCAGCACCTGCAGCGGGCTCACCAGCCATAGCCTGAGCCTCAGCCAAGATGAGGTACATTTCCTCAACACGCATCAAGGGGATATCGTTACAGTTAACTGACTGATAGATTACATCCTGGTAAGTACCGAACTTAACCTGTGTGTAGGGAGTGCAACCAGCAGATGCTACGTATGCAGCCTGCTCAGCATTCAAGTTGGGAGAAGTAGCATTCTCATCGAGGAACCAACCCTTACGAACGTCTGTTGCAGGGATAGCACCATAGAGAGACTCGTTGATACGACGCCATGCACCTACTGAAGCATATCCGTAGTTGAGTGAACCCATGTGTGAAGGCCAGTTACAGATACCAGAGGTAACCGCACGGTCAGTCTCAGCAACGAGGATACCCCACATCCATGAAGCATCGTCGATATCAGACATTGTGGGCTTGCTTACCTGCTCAGCAGTGTAAGGAGTAGCATCGGTCAACTCAAGAGCCTTAGCAGCATCTTCCTTTGCACCTTCCCAATTGTTCATTACCAAGTTTACACGAGCACGGAGACCGTAAGCAACGGCAGCATTAACGTAACGCTTGTCAGAACGAGTAACATTAGTGTTCTCCAACAATGCGATAGCACCATCGAGGTCATTGAGGATCTGCTCATAAACCTCAGCTACTGTAGCACGTGCACAACCCTCAGAACCTGCGATATCCATGTTAGCATCGGTGATAAGGGGTACACAAGGCTTATCCTGATTACCAACATAAGTCTGCTGGTACATCTGAGCCAATGTGAAGTAGTCAAGCGCACGGATAGCGTAAGCCTGTGCCAAGTAGAACTGCAAAGTGGGATCTTCAGTCTCGGGATCGATGATCTTAGCCAAAGAGTTTACAGTGTAGAGCTGCTTGTAGCATACTCTCCAATAGAGAGCTGTTGCCCAATATGTATTGTCAAGATCCTCATAGGTCAAGGGCTGTGTGAACCAGTTATAACCTATATCTTCACATACCATGTCAGTACCACGGCTATCAGTCAACATCATGATAGAGGGATAACCAAAGTCACTGTGGTAGCTCTCACTCAGAGCGTTACCGAAGATGTAGAATACTGAAGTCATAGCAGTTACGCTAGCCTGAATACGAGCAGGATTAGCAGAAACAGTTGCCTCCTTCTGATCGGCAGTAATGGTAGAACCCAGAGGCTCAGTGTTCATGTCGTAGCAACCTACGAGCGATACACCCAGCAATGCCGATGCAATGAAACTATATTTAAACTTTTTCATTTTCTTATTGCATTTTAAGTGATTAGAATGTCAATTTTACACCTGCAGAGAATGTGCGGAGTGAACCGTAGGTAGCTGAAGATGTTGAAGAGAATCCCTTACGGGGGTCCATACCCTTGCGAGCGGTGAGGAGTGCCAAGTTGTCAGCAACACCATATACGCGCAATGAGCTGATACCCATACCACGGAGCCATGCCTTGGGGAAGTTGTAGCCCAATGTGATATTGTTGATAGAGAGGTAGTTTGAAGAGATCAACCAACGGTCTGAAGACTGGTTGGTGTAAGTATCCATATAGTCGAGACGGGGAACGTCTGTGATACGGTTCTCGGGAGTCCATGCATTAGCGATGTCCTTGTGCCAGTTCTGACCTGCAGAACCTGCATCACCATTGTGCATCAAATCCTGATATGTGTAGTCCCAGATCTTACCACCGAGCTGGTATGCGAACTGTACAGAGAGGTCGAAGCCGTGGAACTCAAGGCTGGTACCGAAACCACCATATACCTTGGGAAGGATATCACCTGTAGCACGCTTGTAAGTATCGTTAGCTACCTGAGCATCGTCAGTAACGTAAGTCTCGGGGTTCTCCTCGTAAGCCTTAACAGCCTCCTTATACTTAGCCTCATCATTTACGAGCTCTGCATAAGCCTCTGCATCAAGTGTCTTCTGGAAGTAGTCATCAGCAGGAACTGCAGCATAGTAAAGAGCCTTACCAGTGTTGGGATCAACACCTGCATACTTGATAAGGTAGAGCTGATACATTGACTCACCCTCTTCGTAGATGGTAGAACCGCTGATGAACTTACCGTTCAACTCAGGGTGAAGAGCGATGATCTTATTCTTAACCATAGTAGCGTTACCATAAGCATCCCATCTGAAGTTGCGACCCTCGTAGAGGTTAGCGTTCAACTCAACTTCCAAACCGTAGTTCTTCATTGAACCGATGTTCATGGGGATTGTTGAGTAACCGTTAGAGTTAGCTACGGGCTTGTTGTAAAGCATGTCGCTTGTAGTACGGTCAAAGTACTCTACAGTACCGCTGAGCTTGCTCTTCCAGAGTGAGAAGTCTGTACCTACGTTGAAAGAGTTAGACTTTTCCCAAGTGATGTCCTTGTTACCCTTGTAAGCCAAGTTACCGTCAGCGAATGAACCATCAGCACCTGTTACAGAGAACTGGTCGATGTAAGCATAGTTGTTACCGATACCATCGTTACCCTGCTGACCGAATGAAGCCTTGAGCTTCCAGATGTCAACCCAATCAACATCGCTCATGAAGTTCTCCTTGCTCACTACCCAAGCAGCTGAACCAGAGTAGAAGTTACCCCAACGGTTATCGGGATGGAAGCGTGAAGAAGCATCACGACGGTATGAAGCACTTGCGAAGTACTTGTCATCGTAGTTATAGTTGAAACGGCTGAGGAAACCACGGGTAGAGTAAGCTGAAGCTGAACCACCACCACGCTTCTGGTCGATAGTGTTATTTACAGTGAAGTCACCCTCCTTATAGAGATTCTGACCTGATGCATACATCTCCTCATAACGATAGTCGTAAGCCTCATAACCAGCCAAAACATCGTATGTGCTCTTACCATAAGTCTTGTTGTAAGTAGCCAAGTACTGCTGGTTCACAGCCTCTGTGTGCATATGGAGCTGATAAGCTGTACCACCGTAGCTTGCGCTCTGACCATACTTAGCGTTACCAATTGAGTGGTAGCGAGTATTGTCGATGTGTGAACCCAAAGAAGCAGTCAACTTCAAGCCTGCGAGAGGAGTAACCTCAACAGACCACTTGTTGTTCAAAATATCCATCAAGTACTCCTCTGTGTTGTAGTAGAGGTCACCGACGGGGTTAGAGATTGACATCCAGTTACGAGAGTAAGCTGTCTCGTTACCATTACCATAGTCATATACGGGGAGGCCAGAGTTCTTGTCATAGATGATGTTGCCCTCAGCGTCACGTACATACATAGGATATACGGGAGCGATCATGTTAGCCATCAAGAAGGCGTTACCAGATGAGTTGGTAGAAGTCTGCTCACCAGGGTAGCGGCTTGTGCTGTTGGTGTAAGCGAGGTTAGCACCGAACTTGAGCCACTTCTTAGCCTGATACTCAACGTTCATACGAGTAGAGAGACGATCGAAACCTGAGTTCTCGATGATACCACCATCCTGGAGGTAACCTGCAGAGAAGTAGTAGTTGATACGATCTGTACCACCTGAAACACCGAGGTTGTACTCCTCACGAGTCTGGCTCTTGATAGTACCAGCTGTCCAATCATCGGGAGTGATAGTGTTTACGCCATCGCTGTAACCGAGAGTAGCCAAGGGATTAACCTTACCATCCATACCGATAAGACCAGGAGCACCGTTCAAGGTATACATCTGATAACCCAATGCATCGAAAAGGTTATCATTAGCATAAGCGTGAGCCTTAGCAGCATCGTAACCGAGGTTGTAGTAACCAGCATTGCGATATGACTTGTACAATGTCTCCATGTACTCATCAGCAGTCTCCAATACATCGTAGTTAGGCAACTGACGCTCATTGATACCCCACTTAGCATCGAAAGAGATGCGAGCATCGTGAGTCTTACCCTTCTTGGTTGTAACCATGATAACACCGTTAGCACCACGAGCACCGTAAAGAGCAGCAGCAGCAGCATCCTTCAATACAGACATGCTCTCGATATCCTGAGGATTGATAGAAGAGATATCACCATCGAAGGGGATACCATCAACTACGTACAACGGAGTGTTGCTTGCGTAGAGTGAACCGATACCACGGATACGTACAGTAGAGCTTGTACCGGGCTGACCGTTAGAGTTCAAAGTCTGCACACCGGCCATTGTACCAGAAAGAGCGTTGGTGATGTTAGAAACCTGACGGTCCTCCAACTTCTCTGCGTCTACAACAGAAGCAGAACCGGTGAAGGCTGATTTCTTAACAGTACCGTAAGCAACCACCATTACATCATCGAGGGCCATACCGTCCTCGGTAAGTGTAACCTTGATGGTCTTACCACGCAAAATTTTAACTTCCTGAGTAGCCATACCGATGTACGACACGCGAAGTGTAGTAGCTGAAGCAGGCACGTCAGAGATCACGAATTTACCTTCAATATCAGTAGCAACACCCTGGTTAGTGCCTACAACCAATACTGAGGCGCCAATTACAGGCTCACCATCAGCTTCCGAGTAAACAACACCCGAAATTTGAGAGGTTTGCGCTGTCGCCAGACCAATACCACCAAGGATAAAGGCCAACATAAATAGCACTTTCTTCATAATAGTTTGAATTAATTAATTAAAAAATATAGTTACTAATAAATTTTCATTTATTTCAACATCCTTTCAGTACACACTTTCAATGAATTATCACAAAACAAGTGTGACTTCTAACTCAATTGAGCCGCAAATGTAATGCAAATCTCTGAAAAAACAATAAAAAAAACTTAAAATCCGCTATTTTTAGCTAAAATGTGTACTTTTTGAAACTTAAACGGCTAAAAAAACTTTAAATTCAATAGCAAATAGAGGGATTTTGATGAAAAATTGTAAGATAGAGGGGAGTGTGGTCAATTAAAAATTAAAAAATGAGAATAAAAACTACGAATGACCATTTTACTCGACTATCACCCAACTACACATTATTTATATATAACATAAGAGGCCTCCTCGGAAGGAGACCTCTTATATTTCGTAAACGTAAGTGATTACTTCGCGATGATAACTCGTTTTTCTTTGATACGAGCCTTCTTACCGGTAAGAGCACGCAAGTAGTACAACTTAGCACGACGAACCTTACCAACCTTGTTCACTACGATGCTGTCGATAGCAGGTGAGTTGATGGGGAAGATACGCTCTACACCAACAGTACCAGACATCTTACGAACGGTGAAACGCTTGTTATAACCATGACCAGAGATCTTGATTACTACACCGCGGTAGAGCTGGATACGCTCCTTGTTACCCTCGACAATACGATACGCTACAGTTACAGTGTCACCAGCCTTGAATGCGGGAACCTGACCCTCTTTACCAGTAGCAAATGCTTCTTCAGCAATTTTAATTAAATCCATTTCTTTTTAATTATTAATTGTTATATCGTCCCAACGCAACATATCAAGTTACTCTTCCTATGACAGCGATTGCGCGAAAGCGGGTGCAAAATTAGTGCAAATCGAACGAAAATGCAAATTTATTTGTAATTTTCTGAGATGCAGC
>JAFZFF010000095.1 GCA_017556045.1 Bacteroidaceae bacterium
CAGGGCATGGCTCAGCTCGTGACCCAGGGCGCTGAGCACGGCGATGACATCTACCTTGTTGACACTGGTGGCGAAGCCTATGTGCTCTGCCATCTCCTTGGTAGTGATGGGCGGCATGGGTACTACGCTTACTCCCATCAAGGGATTCTGTACTGTGGATTCACCCTGTAGGTCATAGCGTGGGTTCAGCTGATACGCTATAGTACCAGATCTTTTCGTTGCTTTGGTCTTTCTCATAATTTTTTCTTTATAACCACGGATTTCTCGGATTACACAGATTATTTAGTCTATCCCCTATGAAAAGAATGCTTATAGTACTCTTTTAATCCGTTAAATCCGTGCAATCTGTGGTTTTTATCAAAGTTTTTAGTTTATTGATGGCGACCATCCGCACGGATGGACGCGTGCATCCGCGCGTATGTAGGCGTCGATATGTGCGAATGGTCGCCATCGATAACACGCAAATGCAGCTGCAAATTTAAGCAAAGACAAGGACTTTTGCAAGCAATCGAGCGCACTGGCTTCGGCCATTACCTGAAGCGCATGGGTGCTCCGCAGGCAAGGGTAAAAAATCGCCGACTCTATGGGGTGAGGCTTCGCATGGCGGCGTGACAAATGAGAATTGATAATTGAAAAGTGACAATGGAGAATTGGCCTGCCGGGTGGAAGTTATCGTTATCGTTAACGTTATCGTTGGCAGCGAAGCGCGCCGCGCTTCGCTGCCATGCCACCCCAAAAATAAACTTTTTCCACCTGAAATGGGGTAAAAATCTGGAAAAAGTCCGATGAAATGGGGCTTTTTTGAAGATAAGCGGCATTGCGAAGAATAAAATTAGCAATCTTTCAAATTCAAAAAAATCCTTTAGATGTCAATTATTCGTAATTTTTCTTGCTCCATTGAGGGATAAACTCTATATTTGCGCAATTATAATAATGTATACTATGCGAAAACTACGTAAAATACGTCTTCACCATGAGGGAAAGCATCAGCTGACCGTCGGCTTCTTCGTATGGCTGCTGGCCAATGCTATCGTCTACTATTTCACCTATCCCGAATTGCGTGGGGTGTTTATCCTCTTTGCGGTATTCACCACTACGATATATGCATTGTTGATTAACTTCTTCCGTTGCCCCCCGCGCCGATTCCCTGGCGATGATACCCAAAATATCGTGGTGGCTCCTGCCGATGGTAAAATCGTTGTCATCGAGGAGGTGGAGGAGCCTGACTACTTCCACGATCGACGACTGATGATCTCTATCTTCATGAGCCCGCTCAACGTACATGCCAACTGGTATCCTGTGGATGGCGTTGTCAAAGAGGTGACCCACAACAATGGTAAGTTTCACCGCGCCTTCTTGCCCAAAGCAAGTACCGACAATGAGCGCTCGATGGTGGTGATGGAGACCCCCGAGGGCAAAGAGGTGATGGTACGTCAGATTGCCGGTGCTATGGCACGCCGTATCGTGACATACGCTAAGCCTGGCGAAGAGTGCTTCATCGACCAGCACTTCGGCTTCATCAAGCTCGGCTCGCGCGTCGATATATACCTGCCTCTCGGCACTGAGGTATGTGTCACCATGGGTCAGAAGACTACAGGTAACCAAACGGTAATCGCAAAACTGAAATAATGCGCCGTCACATCCCCAATACGATCACTTGCTGCAACCTGCTCTCAGGCTGCGTGGCCGCTACGTTTGCCTTTGAGGGCATGTATCTGTTGGCCTTTGTATTTATCATCGCAGGTGCTGTATTTGACTTTTTCGATGGTCTCACCGCTCGTGCTCTGAAGGTGAGCTCACCCATCGGCAAGGAACTCGACTCACTGGCCGACGTTATCACCTTCGGCCTTGCCCCTGGCACTATGGTTTATAGCTGGCTATGCGAATGTGCCGAAGCCAACCTCGGCGCGTCAGTAGCAGTGGTGGTACCATATTTTGCATTTATCCTAGTTGCCTTCTCGGCACTCCGTTTGGCCAAGTTCAATGTTGATGAGCGCCAGACAAGTTCGTTCATCGGCTTGCCCACACCTGCCAATGCCCTCTTTTGGGGAGCTTTGGTGCTTGGCTCACACGACGCCATAGTGGCTCGCCCCTACGGATGGGTCTTGGTGATTGCCTTGGTGATGCTCTTCTCATGGCTCTTGGTGGCCGAGATACCCATGTTCTCGCTCAAGTTTAAGAGTCTGGCATGGAAAGCTAATCGCACGGCCTACATCTTCCTGCTTGTCAGCCTCGTACTGCTCATCCTCCTCGGCCTCAATGGCCTATCTGCAGTCATTGGCTGGTACATCATCCTGTCAATACTGACACAAAAGCGCGCATAATCACCGAGGTGAACCTTTTGGCACGCTATTTGTCATACCTTTACCGTAACTATATTTGATAGAAAAAACTATGTTTAGCTTTATATTCCTTATCCTATTCCTTGCCGTCCTATTCATCTTTATTATAGGAGGCTCTATCATACGCGGCATCCTCAACCTCTTGTTTGGTCGCCGCACTCTCTTTGGCCAATACTCTACTCAGCGCCCGCACTCTCAGTCGCAGGCTCACCAGCAGCAGTCCAATACGACCAACAAGACCCAGCAGACCTCATCGAAGAAGCGCAACAAAATCTTTGACGCTTCGGAAGGTGAGTATGTAGACTTTGAAGAAATACACGACTAAGAAGTTATTTCGGATTTTATCGTTAATATGTATTTGAGAAACTTTTCGGATTATCTGAGGTTATTCCTTGGCTTTAGATGTAGCATAAGTGATAATAAATCGTTACTTTTGCGCAACTAAAGTTTATAGTATGGCAAAAAGGTTTTGGATTGGGGCAGTTACCCTCATGATTTGCCTTGCAAACATGCAGGCACAGACTCAGGTAATCGCTCATCGTGGGTTTTGGAAGACGGAAGGTTCGGCACAAAACTCTATCACAGCATTGGAGAAAGCGGCAGAGGCCCAAGTCTATGGTTCTGAGTTTGATGTACAGATGACCATAGATGGCAAGTTGGTGGTGAACCACGACAGCAGCATAGAGGGAATGATCGTGACAGAAACGTCCTATAAGCAGCTACGCACACTGAGAATCAAGAATGGCGAACAACTGCCCACACTGAAGAAGTACCTCAAGAGAGGCAAGAAGCTCGACATCAAACTTATCTTGGAGATAAAGCCGCTCACCACCCCAGAGATGGAGTGTCAGGCTACTGCTAAGATCGTAAAGATGGTAAAGCGAATGCGATTGGAGGAGCAGGTGGAGTACATATCCTTTAGCATGAATGTGTGTGAGCAATTGGTAAAGTTGACCCCAACATCAGAGATTGCATATCTCAATGGCGATATTGCCCCCGCTGCACTGAAAGCTAAGGGCATCAATGGCATTGACTACCGCTATAACGTGATCACTGAACATCCCGAGTGGGTGGAGGAGGCTCACCGCGAAGGCATGAAGGTAAACGTATGGACCGTAAATAAAGAGGACCTGATGAAGCGCCTCATCGATATGAAGGTGGATTACATCACTACCGACCATCCCTTAGAGGCAAAGGCGATGACAAAGTGAGAAGGCATCTTCGCTAAATCAAAAAAAAGCACTAACTCTACACACAAACCCCATAATATAGATAACATGAAGAGAAAAGGTATATTATATATGGTACTCGCAGTGCTCGGCATGAGCGCTCAGGCACAGACCGCAGTGCTCAACGTAGATGCATCGCGCGAAGGCGTAAGCATCAGTCCTACCCTCTACGGATTGTTCTACGAGGAGATAAACCATGCCGGAGAAGGTGGCCTTTACGCTGAACTTATACAAAATCGCTCGTTCGAAGATGAGGCATTACCTATACGCAATCGTCGCTTCGGAGCCAATGGGGAGGGTGAGCGCTTTGGCGGACATCCTGCACCAGGCACAATCCCCGCATGGTATGCAGTCAATAGCACAGGAGCCGCAAGCCGTATGGAGATCACCACAGAGAATCTACTCAACGGAGTACAGCAAAAGGCTCTTTGCTGGACTATCACCGAGGCAACTCCCGAGGCACCTGCAGCAATCGCAAATACAGGATATTGGGGCATCGCATCGACCAAGGGAGACACATACACACTTAGCTTCTGGGCTCGTGCCGACAAACGCTATAAAGGCAATATCAATGTAGGCCTGCAGAACAAAGATGATGACACATGGTGCGCCAAGGCAAAAGTAAAGTGTCGCATCGGCAAGAAATGGAAGAAGTACACCATGACCTTCACCCCTGACGCAGATGTGGACTATACACGCTTCGTCATGACTGCTGACACACCGGGAACACTCTATATAGATATGGTATCACTCTTCCCGCCGACCTTCAAGAACCGCGCCAATGGTTGCCGCAAAGACTTGGCAGAGATGCTCGTGGCACTTCACCCCAAGTTTCTCCGCTTCCCCGGAGGCTGCTTCGTAGAGGGCACATCTCAAGAGACTGCCTATGAATGGAAGCGCACGATAGGCCCGCTCGAGGAGCGCCCGGGCCACTACAATGGCAATTGGCACTATCCCGTGACTGATGGCATGGGTTACCACGAGTACTTGCAGTTTGCCGAGGACCTCGGCGCTGAGCCGCTCTACGTGGTCAACGTAGGTATTTGGCACGGCGGATTCGTACACCACGACAGCATTGGCGAGTACATACAGAATGCTCTCGATGCCATCGAATATGCTAACGGAGACAAGAGCACCAAATATGGACGTCTGCGTATTAAGAATGGACATCCCAAGCCTTTCGATATGAAATATATTGAGATAGGCAATGAGAACTACCAGCCTCATGCCCATGAGCAGAGCGACCATTACGCAGAGCGTTACATCCAGTTCTACAACGCCATCAAGGCTCGCTACCCCGAAATGCAGATCATAGGTAACGTAGAGTCATGGGGTACTGACTATCCCACATGGCGCAACGAACACCCCGTAGATATGCTCGATGAGCACTATTACCGTTCGCCCTCATGGTTTGCTGGCAAGTACCACCACTATGACAACTATGACCGCAAGGGTCCTAAGATCTATGTAGGCGAGTATGCTGTGACCTCTGACTGCGGAGAAGGTAACCTTAAGGCTGCTTTGGGTGAAGCTATCTACATGATGGGCATGGAAAACAATAGTGACGTAGTGACTATGTGTAGCTACGCTCCCGTATTTGTCAACATACACGATAAGACCTGGATGCCCGACATGATACGCTTCGATGCTGCTCATAGTTGGGGCTCACCCTCATACTACGTGCAGCGCCTCTTTGCAGAGAATGTAGGCACTACGATGGTGACCTCTGAGATGACGCAGACACGTCGCCCGCGCCCCACACTATTCAGTATCGGCCTGGGTTCATGGAACACTGAGGTAGAGTATAAGGATGTAAAAGTGACAATTGGTGATTCACGATTCACGATTGACGACTATAAGTTCGGTAAAGGAAAATGGGCTATTAAAAATGGTATCATCAACCAAAGCACACAGACTACGGAGTGCGTAGCTATTAGTCACGAGGTTTTCAACGCCACATCGTACGACCTCACCCTCAAAGCCCGCAAGAAAGCTGGTGACGAAGGCTTCCTTATCATCTTTGACTACTTTGACGAAGACAACTTCAAGTGGTTCAACCTCGGAGGATGGGGCAATACCCTCCATGGCATTGAGACCACAATGGCAGCATCTAAGAGCACCACAAAGACCGCTGCAGGATCTATTGAGAAGGGACGCTGGTATGACATACGCATCGAAGTGCGTGACACGCAGGTACGCGCCTTCATCGACGGGGAACTCGTACACGACATTGAGATAGGCTATCCCGATATGCTCTATGCCAATGCGATGATAGACAAGAATTCCGATGAATTGGTAGTGAAAGTCGTAAACTTCGATGATATAGACATCCCCGTACAGATGAATATCAAGGGCGGAGACATAGCATCTGCTACCGTCACACAACTCACTGCAGAGAATGGCAAGGCTGAGAATACCTATGATGCCCCCGCGCATGTAGTACCCACTACTATCAAGCCAAGCATCAGAGATGGACGCTACACAGCACCAGCCAACTCGCTCACCATTTGGCGCATGAAAAAGAAATAAACTGGCATGCTACGTACACTCAGTAACTACAAGAGCGACTACCGCGCAATCATCTCACTGGCCATCCCCATTGTCATCGGACAATTGGGTGGTATCATCACTGGCATGGCTGATACACTGATGGTAGGGTGGCATAGCACGTATGAACTGGCAGCCTCATCATTTGTCAACAATGTCGTCAATGCCTTCATCATCACTGGCACAGGCTTCTCCTTCGGCATAACTCCCATTGTCTCTGAAGCCTTAGCGCAGAAGCGACACTGGGCGATAGGAAGCTGGCTCAAGAATGCCATTGTAGCCAATACGCTGACAGCACTGCTCATCGTGGCCATACTCATGGGCATATACCTCAACGTAGAGCGCTTGGGGCAGCCCGCAGAATTGATACCCATCATCAAGCCCTACTTTGCCGTAGTCATGGCATCGATCCCTCTCGTAATGGCAGCCAATGCTTTCCGCCAATTTGTGGAAAGCATCACTGACGCCAAGGTCTCGATGTGGATACTCATAATAGGCAACACACTCAATATCATAGGTAACTATCTGCTCATCTATGGTAAATGCGGCCTCCCCGAGATGGGACTCTACGGAGCAGGCATCAGCACCTTGATATCTCGTTTGATCATGTTACTGATGTTTATTGCCGTCTTCGCCACTAAGCGTCGATACGCTTCTTACCGCTTAGGCTTTGCAGCCTCCAAGGTAGAGCGAGTGTCACTGCGTAAACTCAATGCCTTAGGTTGGCCCATCGGCCTGCAACAGGGCCTTGAAGCTGCCACATTCTGCTTTACTGCTATTATGGTAGGTTGGCTCGGTAGTATAGAACTTGCAGCTCACCAAATAGCTATCACCATCTCCACGGTAAGTTACACAACATTCCTTGGCATCGGGTCAGCAGTGGCCATACGTACGGGGTATTTCAAGGGAGCTAACGATTGGCACCGAGTGAGAAAGATTACTGTAGCAGGACTCCACATCGGCATACTGACCTCTACCATCGTATGCTTGGCACTGTGGATTATCCGCAACGATGTGAGCGCACTCTTCACAGACAACACCGAGGTGACTGCCTTTGTGGTAGCACTCCTCCCCATACTTATACTATACCAATATTTTGACAGTGCGCAGATAATCTTCGCCAATGCTCTACGTGGCTTAGCAGACGTAAAGTCTATCATGTGGATATCCTTCATCACCAATTTCCTTATAGCCATCCCCGTGGGATATCTCTTAGGTTTCCCTTGTGGCATGGGCATTGCAGGTATTTGGATTGCCTACCCAGCAGGTTTCCTCTTTTCTGATATTCTGCTCGGTGGACGAGCTCTACGGCTGATGCGCAGGAAATAGCAATACACATGACCCAAAAACAATCAAATAATAGGGGTGTAAACTGACAAAAATAGTTTTCACCCCCTTTTATTGTATTTTACCAACCTACATACTTTACTTTGGAGTGTTACTTTTGCACCGACATCAGTGAAAAGATTTACACAGTCTCAACTCCAAATATCTTAAGGTATGAAAAGGAATTATTTTCTACACGCATTAGTAGAGGTCAAGTCGGAATTGCTCGTTTGTCGCACCAAGCTCACACTGCCCATAATAAAGCCTCAAGGACATGACACTCCCTACCTACGTCGCCGTCTACACCTGCGGGGGCCATGGCATAGTTAGTCAACAATACTCCCAGATATAATTATCATAGGTTTGACAAAAGTTTGTCGAGCCTGTGATAATTTTTTATCAAGCCTAAGATAATTTTTTATCAGACCTATAAAAAATATGTCCGACAAATGAAACTTTTGCTGCCATGCCACCCCAAAAATAAACTTTTATCACCAGGATTAGGGTATTGGGCTAATTCTTGAAGCATAGAGTCAGATGAATAAACGACATAATAACAGTTTTTTCCGTTATTTGCTTACGTTTTATTTTGTAAGTATGCGATTTGTTTATACTTTTGCACCCCTACAAGGTAAAAAGATTAACAAACACATATATACATTATGGACAATAATAGATTATATATCTTTGATACCACGCTGCGCGATGGCGAACAGGTGCCAGGCTGTCAGCTCAACACGGTAGAAAAGATTCAGGTGGCCAAGCAATTGGAGGCTTTGGGTGTTGATGTCATCGAGGCAGGATTCCCCGTAAGTAGTCCTGGAGACTTCAATTCTGTCATCGAAATCAGTAAGGCAGTGACATGGCCCACCATCTGTGCACTCACTCGTGCCGTACAAAAAGATATTGATGTAGCTGCAGAGGCGCTGAAATATGCTAAGCGTGGCCGTATACATACAGGTATCGGTACCAGCCCCTCACATATTAAATATAAGTTTAATAGTACTCCCGAAGAGATTATCGAGCGTGCCGTAGCAGCAGTAAAGTATGCCAAGCGCTACGTAGAAGATGTAGAGTTCTATGCCGAAGATGCAGGCCGTACCGATAATGAGTATCTCGCACGTGTCATCGAGGCTGTATGTAAGGCAGGTGCTACGGTATGTAACATCCCCGACACTACAGGTTTCCGCACTCCCTATGAGTATGGCGAGAAGATTAAGTACCTCTACGAGCATGTCGATGCTTTCGCAGCAGGACGCGCCATCCTCTCTACTCACTGTCACAACGACCTCGGTATGGCCACGGCCAACACCGTAGCAGGTGTGCTCAATGGCGCACGCCAGGTAGAGGTGACCATCAATGGTATCGGAGAGCGTGCTGGTAACACTTCACTCGAAGAGGTGGCAATGATCTTCAAGACTCACCCCGACTTGGGTATCAACACCAACATCAATACACAGAAGATATACCCCACCAGCCGTATGGTGAGTTCATTGATGAATATGCCCGTACAGCCTAACAAGGCTGTTGTGGGTCGCAACGCCTTTGCACACTCAAGCGGTATCCACCAGGATGGCGTATTGAAGAATGTAGAGACCTACGAAATCATGAACCCCAAGGATGTGGGTATTGACGATAATGCCATCGTGCTCACCGCACGCAGTGGTCGTGCAGCATTGAAGCACCGTCTCTCTGTGCTCGGTGTAGAGCTGGAGCAAGAGAAACTCGACAAAGTATACGAAGAGTTCCTCAAACTTGCCGATAAGAAGAAGGAGATCAACGATGACGATATGCTCATGCTTGCAGGTGCAGACCGTAGTGACAACCACCACATCAAGCTCGACTACCTGCAGGTAACTAGCGGTGTAGGTGTACGTTCAGTTGCGAGCCTCGGCTTGAACATTGCAGGCGAGTCATTCGAAGCTGCTGCCACAGGTAACGGTCCCGTAGATGCTGCCATCAGCGCATTGAAACAGATTATCAAGCGCAATATGACGCTCAAGGAGTTTACTATCCAGGCCATCAGCAAAGGTTCTGACGATGTAGGTAAGGTACATATGCAAGTGGAGTACAACAACCAACTCTACTACGGCTTCGGTGCCAACACCGACATCATTGCAGCCAGCGTAGAGGCTTATATTGACTGTATTAACAAGTTTAAGTAGACCCCCTCAGTCCTTCGGACAGCTCCCCCTCTATGGGGAGCACCTTCGGGGTGTCTCCCTTTAATATGCTACGTGATTTTCAGACAGCCAATCCTGATCGTTATGCATTGCTTAAGTCATTTGCTCGTGAGAATCGCAACAATCAGACTGATGCAGAGAAGTGCCTATGGCAGCAATTACGTAGCGGAGCACTTGGGGTCAAGTTCAAGCGACAACACATCATCTACGATTTCATTGCAGATTTTGTTTGTTTAGAAAAAATGCTAATTATTGAAGTTGACGGGGCTTATCATTTTACAAACGCCCAAATGGAGTCTGATGCATATAGAACAGAGGAGCTTGAACAATTTGGATTTCGAGTTTTACGGTTTACCAACGAAGAAGTAATCTTCAACACAGAAAAAGTTATTAACAAAATAAAAAATACAATATAAAATGGAAAAGAACATACTTGCAAATAATCCGGATGGTTCTCCCCATAGAGGGGGAGATGCCCAAAGGGCAAAGGGGGTCTGTTTATTCGATAAGATTTGGGATGCCCACGTCGTACAGAAAGTGGAAGATGGTCCCACCCAACTTTATATCGACCGCCTTTATTGTCATGAGGTGACCACACCACAGGCGTTCGACACACTCAGAGACAAGAACATCCGTGTATTCCGCCCCGAACAAGTGGTAGCAATGCCCGACCATAACACCCCAAGCGACCAGCAGGAGCGTATTGATGACCCAGTAGGCCGCAAGCAGGTAGAGACACTTGCTGCAAACTGCGCAGAGTTTGGCATCCGTCACTTTGCAATGGGCACTAAAGACAATGGTATCATCCACGTGGTAGGTCCCGAGAAGGCACTCTCACTCCCCGGCATGACCATTGTATGTGGCGATTCACATACCTCTACACACGGTGCTGTAGGCGCTATCGCTATGGGTATCGGAACCAGTGAGGTTGCACAGGTACTCGCATCGCAGACTATCCTGCAGAGCAAGCCCAAGACCATGCGCATCAACATCGAAGGCGAGTTGGCTGAAGGCGTTACCGCCAAGGACGTAGCGCTCTACATCATGGCACAGCTCACCACATCAGGTGCTACAGGTTATGCCGTAGAGTACGCAGGTTCTACCGTACGCAACATGTCAATGGAGGGCCGACTAACCCTCTCAAACCTCTCTATCGAGATGGGCTCACGTGCCGGACTCATCGCTCCCGACGAGACTACCTTCGCCTACCTCAAGGGTCGCGAGTATGCTCCCAAGGGCGAGGCATGGGACAAGGCCGTAGAGGAGTGGAAGCAACTCTACTCTGACCCCGATGCAGTATTTGACAAGGAGGTAACCTATCGTGCCGAGGACATCGCTCCCCGCATCACCTATGGTACTAACCCCGGTGCAGGTATTGCCATTGATGAGTGCATCCCCACACTCGAAGAGGTGCCCGCAGAAGACCATGCACAGTTCCTTGCTATGCTCGACTATATGCAATTTGCTCCCGGACAGAAGCTCGAGGGCACTCCCGTTGACTACTGCTTCCTCGGCGCTTGCACCAATGGCCGCATTGAGGACTTCCGTGCCTTTGCCTCTGTAGTGAAGGGAAAGAAGAAGGCCGATAACGTAGTGGCATGGCTCGTTCCTGGCTCATGGCTTGTACGTCAGCAGATTATCGATGAGGGTATCGACAAGATTCTCGAGGAAGCAGGTTTTGAACTTCGTCTCCCCTCATGCTCATCATGCTTGGCTATGAACCCCGACAAGGTACCCGCAGGCAAGCTCTCTATCTCTACCAGCAACCGCAACTTTGTGGGCCGCCAAGGACCTGGTGCACGCACCATCCTCGCTTCACCCCTTGTAGTGGCTGCATCGGCGATTACGGGAGTAGTAACAGATCCGAGAAAGTAGACCACAGACCCCCTCAGTCCTCACGGACAGCTCCCCCTCTATGGGGAGCTCCATTCGGGGTGTCTACAATACTTTATAAAACATAATAATAAATTCGCCCCAAGATATCCCAAAAGATAGAGGGGGTCTAAAAGCCTTACCCTCAGGCAAAACTGTCCGGAGGCTCTCCCCATAGAGGGGGAGATGCCCAGAGGGCAGAGGGGGTCTATTATGAAACAAAAATTCAATATCATCCAGTCAACCTGCCTTCCTATCCAGATTGACAACTGTAATACCGACCTCATCATCCCTGCTCGCTACTTGGCCAGCACTACCCGTGACCCCAAGTTCTTCGGCGATGCCTTCATGCACGACCTCCGCTACGATGGCAATGGTAAGCCTGTGGCAGACTTTGTAATGAATCGCCCCGAGTTTAGCGAAGCCCCTCACGAAGGTGTACATGAAATTATTATTGGTGGACAAAACTGGGGCTCAGGCTCTAGCCGTGAACATGCAGCATGGGCCATCGCAGGCTATGGCGCACGTGTGGTTATCAGTAGTTCTTTTGCAGATATTCATCGCAACAACCTACTCAACTGCTTCGTCCTCCCCGTCATTGTGAGCCGAGAGTTCCATCAGGAATTATTCGATACCGTAGAAGCTAACCCCAAAGCAGAAGTACGAGTTGACGTTCCCAACCAAACAGTCACAAATCTCACCACAGGAAACAGTGAGACTTTCGACATCAATGGTTATAAGAAGTATTGCTTAATGAACGCCCTTGACGACATTGATTTTCTACTCGAGAATACCTCAAAGATAGAGGAATACGAAAGTGGTCGTTAAAGTTCCTCTCTCATAAGGGACTAAAAAGTAAAAAGAGTAGTAAGCCGACTTACTACTCTTTTTTTACATAGAAGATATTCTGATGAGTATCTTTGCTTATTTAGCCACTACTTTACGGCCATCCACTATATAAATGTGTCCGGGAATCATAGCATTGCTATCAAAGATCTGACGGCCATAGAGGTCATAGATTCCCTGGCGACGAACTGGAGTTGCTTCCAGCTGGGGAAGACTAATCTCAGTCTCAGCACCTGCGCCCAAGTAATAAAGTCTGAAGTCATCGACTTTATACCAGCCAGCTTCGCTCTCTACACCGATAGTAAGGCTACCATCTTCTACCCAAACGCTATCAACACTATTCTCAGTAATGTAGAATCTACCCCACTCATGCGGAGTCACAAGTGTAGTGCTATCATTAGCGAAGAGAGTGGCAACTTTATTGGTACCGACCTTTGCTGTCAAGCGATAATAGCCCTTGGGCAAGTCTTCTATTACCTGCTTAACTGATGTGCTTGAGGTAGACTCACAATACAGGAAGTAGGTACCGTCAATATCAGCTGCAAGCGTAGCAAGGGTACTATTGGTGCGCACTGAAGCGACTGAAGGAGCTGTCCAACCATCTTTCTTACCCTTCTCAAATGAGGGGTTTGTGATGTATATGCTATAGTCTATGGGCTCGCTCTTATCGATAAGCTTTGTCTTATATTTCTCTGTATAGGCGAGAAGGTCTGAAGCGGCATTCTTGATGCTATTGATCGTAGTAAGGCTCATCTCTGAGAAGATCTTACGTGATGAGTCAATAGAGTCGAGCAACAATGTATTCCACATGGGTTCTACTTCATCATGCCACTTGTCATAGGCGAGCATTGCTGTATTGATTGCCTCACCCAAGATCTTATATGACTGGTCAATATTGCTGTTGACCGAGGCTCTCATACGCTTTGAGTCATATCTGATAACACCGGTAAGAGCAGAGATAGGTGCACCTGAGTCTACGCGATTGAAGTACTGTACGTCGTTTGCAAGATCAAGGTCCAAAACAAGTGTCTGACCATCTGCCACGGTGTCTGTAAGCACAGCCTCGAAGACATCAGCGCCAGTAGTATCTGCCACCATGCAGAGTGTGATATCTCTTGCGGTGATAGGAGTGGGCGACTCGCTGCACACCATCATCAGATAGGGTTTGCAGCCGAGCAAGGTGTCAGTAATTGCTGCCTCACGTATTGATGTCGCAATATACTTAGTGGGACGACGGCAAATGTAATCATCAGGAACGATGGCTGTGAAGGGAAGTGCGAGAGTATTCCACTGGCCTATGTTCCATTTGGGAATGAAGCTTGCTATAGATACTGTGTGATTTGCTGCAGGTGCAAAGTTATAACCCTGCTCCAGACGGAGTTCCTCAATATGGTTATTGTATACAATATTGTATCCCTTGATGGGCTCTGCGGTATAGAACAGCGCATTGGGGTTAGCAGCAATGGGCTGACTATTGATGCCTGCGACTTGGGTAAGGTCATACTGAGTGATTGAGGCATCACTTGCCAATTCGGTAAAGTTGCTTGCATCCCAATCTCCCTTGAAGGTCATCACGCCATCTTGAGAAGATGTGCACTCCAGTGTAGGAGCACATATCTTGAAACGGATAATAGAGTCAGCCGTAGCAAAATTCAGTTCGCTGTTCTCCTCAATATTGTTGAGTTTGGGGTTGATAACAAGTGTATAGTAGATGTTACTGCTGATACGGTTTACAAGAGCAGTCACATCTGCAGTCTCACCAGGTTCCAATGTACCACCTGTAAAGTTGATGCTGCGAACCTTTTCCAGGCAGTCATTCTCTTCATCATACTTGAAGAGGTTCATACGCAGTGTAGGCTGTGCCGATGTTCCGTGCTCCGCATTAGTAAGTGATGCAGTGGCAGTAGTGGTGGTATTGTATAGCAACTGGTATTTTTCGCCCTTGTACTCCTCGGTATTTCCACTTGCGGCAATTTCAAATGAGTTAAGTGTTATTTCCGCATCGCTAGAAACTACGTCGACCTCTACTTTATCAAGAATGTTATACTTCTTGTCAGTGAGATAGATGTAGTGCTTCTTATCCGAAGAGGGCTTGAAGGTAGCAGTAAACTCTCCGCTCTCACCGGTAGTGAGCTTGAGCTCAGTATTCTTTTCCGAAGCAGTAGTAGAGCCTGTAGGAGTGCGGTCGCTGGTACTCCAGTAGAGATAGAAGCCTGAGTAGTCAAGGGTACCATTGTTGGTCACTTCTACACGAATGGGGGTATCTGCACGCTTGACAGTTTGCTTGGGAGCATACAACTTTCCTTTCAAGTTGGGCTTATTGGGCTCAATATCATACACTATACCTTGGTTGTTAGAATAACCACCTACACCATCTTCTGCAGACAGGGTGTAGTAGCCATCACTACTTCCACCCCAACCCATATTGAAGTGATAGAGATTACCTGAAGGATTGTATCCGTCAAGGATAATAGCATGTCCACCACCACTATCGCTGGTACCGCGATATATCATGGGCTGTCTGTTGATCAGGTTATTATAGATGCGTTCCTCCCAACCCTCTTGGTCTAAGCTTGACTTATTTTGATACTCACATTTACAGCTAACATTAAAGTATTTATTATACACATTCACTGTACTGCTAATGGTACCTGAGGTAGAACTACCATACTTCAGCTCCAAGGCTGCTCCCAATGCAGCATTGAGCACAGCTACAGCATGAGCCATCTCTTCGGGATAGCTACCCGAGTAACTATTAAGCATCAGGTCCCACTGCAAAGGAGTACCCTTGGGATACACCTCAGTCACAGGAGCATCTCCCTTTGAGTAGGTAGAGGTAGAGGCAAGCAATACATCTGTAAGGTCACGCTGGAAATAATGAAGGATCATAGCTGCTGCGGTACAAGCACATCCTGTCACAGCGCGCTTGGTAGTACCAGTAATGATAGGAGCCAGATTATTATAGGGAGCACCCTGCTTCCAATGCGACTCGATGAGCGGCTTAATAGCAATGCGGCCTGCTGGCGCCTTTGCTGCCGCACGCGCCGGAGCTCCTACTGCTCTTGCCTCCTCTACAGCTTTGGTAAAGTAGTCCATCATATCGAAGAACGCAGGAGCCATCTCCTCCTCTACATAGCTGCCACTCTCAGTATAACCAATAATCTCAGGCAGACTATTATCACCACTGACAATAACAAAACCCGAGTCCTCTCCACGGTCAATGATGTAGAGCGGAGCCAAAGTATCAGCCTCAGCAGCAGAGCGCGTAGCAGAACGACGCAGCGGCTTGATCTGTGATACGGTAACATCACTCTTGAGGTAGGCCGAAGCAATCTTTAGTGCTTGCGTCGGGCCAATAGGATCGGCAGATGCCGTAAACACGATGCTGATGAGCAACAGTGTCTGTAAAATTCTTTTCTTCATATCTGTTTAATATTGTTGTTCCAAATTATTTGGCTACTACCTTACACCCATCTACTATATATATATGTCCAGGAATCATAGCATTGCTATCAGAGATCTGGCGACCATAGAGGTCATAGATTCCCTGACGGCGAACCGGAGCTGCATCCAGCTGAGGAAGACTAATCTCGGACTCAGCGCCAGCGTCCAAGTAATAGAGTCTGAAATCATCGGCTTTGTACCAGCCGGCTCCGCTCTCTACACCGATAGTAAGGGTGCCATCTTCTACCCAAACGCTATCAACGCTGTTCTCAGTGATGTAGAATTTACCCCACTCATGCGGAGCCACAAGTGTCGTACTATCATTGGCGAAAAGAGTTGCCGCCTGACTGGTGCCAACCTTTGCTGTCAAGCGATAGTAACCCTTGGGAAGGCCTTCTATTACCTGCTTGATAGAAGTGCTTGATGTAGACTCACAGTACAGGAAGTAGGTTCCATCAATATCTACAGCAAGGGTAGCAAGAGTGCTATTGGTGCGTACCGAAGCTGCAGAAGGAGTAGTCCAACCATCCTTCTTACCAGCCTCAAATGAGGGGTTCGTGATATATACACTATAATCGATAGGATTGCTCTTATCTATGAGTTTTGTCTTGTATTGTCCTACGAGAGCAAGGAGGTCAGACGCTGTGCTCTTGACACTAATCGTTGTGGTAAGGCTCATGTTTGAGAAAATCTCACGCGCAGAGGCTATGGTGTCGAGCAGCAGTGTGTTCCACATAGGTTCTACTTTGTCGTTCCAAGCATCATAGGTAAGTTTCGCTGTATTGATGGCCTCAGCCAACATCTTGTATGACTGGTCCATGTTGCTATTTACCGCAGCCTTCATACGCTTCGAATCATATCTGATCACACCGGTAAGAGCTGCAATGTGTGTGCCTGAGTCTACGCGGTTAAAGTATTGAACATCGTCCGTAAGGCTGAGATCCAGGACAAGAGTCTGATTGTCGGCCACAGCATCGGTAAGTATAGCCTCGAAGACAGGCGAATCTGTAGTATCGGCCACCATGCTGAGTGTGACATCCTTAGCTGTGATGGGCGCGGGAGACTCGCTGCACGGCATCATCAGATAGGGTCTACCGCTAAGAAGAGTATCGGTAATCACTGCATCACGTATTGAGGTCGCATTATACTTGATAGGACGGCGACAGATATAATCTCCAGGCACAATCGCCGTGAAGGGAAGTGCGAGAGTATTCCACTGACCCGCTTTCCAATCTGGTGTAAAGGTGGCGACAGATGCGGTGTGATTTGCCGCAGGAGCAAAGTTGTATCCCTGCTCCAAACGCAGTTCCTCAATATGATTCTTATGTACGATATTGTAACCCTTAACAGGCTCAGCAGTGTAGAACAGGGCATTGGGGTTGGCTGCTACAGGTTGACTATTGATGCCTGTGACTTGAGTAAGGTCATACTGAGTGATTGAAGCATCGATTGCCAATTCGGCAAATAAGCTTGAGTCCCAATCTCCCTTGATGACCTTCACGCCATCTTGGGTAGATGTGCACTCCAGCGTGGGAGCACATACCTTGAATCGGATGATGGTGTCGGCAGTAGCATAGTTGAGCTGGCTATTGTGCTCAATATTATTGAGCTCGGGATTAATCACCAAAGCGTAATATATATCATTGCTGATACGATTGACGGTAGCGGTCACCTCTGCGGTCTCACCAGGCTCCAGTAAGCTGCCATTAAAGTTGATGCTACGCACCTTGTCCAGACAGTCCTTCTCTTCATTATACTTGCAGAGGTTCATACGCAGTACGGGCTGTGCTGCAGTACCATTCTTGCCATTAGAAAGTGTTGCCTTGGCGATGGTCGCCGTATTGTACAGCAATTGATATTTTTCGCCTTTGTAATATTCTGCGCTTCCACCTGTGATAAATTCAAAAGAGTTAAGCGTTATTTCAGCATCGCTGGACACTACGTCAACCTCCGCTTTATCGAGGATATTATAGTTCTTGTCGGTGAGGTAGATATAGTATTTTTTTTCTGATGTAGCCTTAAAGGTGGCGATAAATTCTCCGCTCTTATCGGTAGCAAGTTTGAGCTCGGTGTTCTTCTCCGAGATAGAAGTCGATGCCGAGGGGTTGCGATCGGTGGTACTCCAGTAGAGGTTAAATCCTGAATAGTCGAGGGTACCATTGTTGGTCACCTCTACACGGATTGGAGTATCTGCACGCTTTACGATTTGCTTGGGGAGATGCAGCTTTCCTTTCAGGTTAGGCCTATAGGGCTCGATATTGTACACCATACCCTGACTCTTGCTAAACCCTGCAATACCGGTCTCAATATCAAGCGTATAGTATCCATCACTGGCTCCACCCCAGCCGAAGTTAAAGTGGAAGAGATTGCCCGTAGGGTTGTATCCGTCAAGGATGATAGCATGTCCTCCATCTGTAGGGTGATTACCTGCATACACCATGGGCTGCTTATTGGCAAGGTTCTTATAGATGCGTTGTTCCCATACCTCCAGATCAGTATCGTTGCGATACTCTGCCGTACTATTCATATTGAAGTATGTCTTATACCCCCCTACAATATTGGTAATATAACCTGCCGTAGCCACTCCGTAGTTCTGTTTGATAGCAGCTCCGAACGCAGCGTTGAGCACAGCTACTGCGTGGCCCATCTCGCTGGGATAGCTACCGGTGTAGCTATTGAGCATCAAGTCCCACTGTATAGGGGTACCTTTGGGATAGCTCACGGTGACGGGAGCAGTACTCTCATCGTAGGTCGGCGTAGTAGCAAGCAATACGTCTGTAAGGTCGCGACGGAAATAGTGCAAAATCATTACTGCTGCAGTACATGTACAGCCTGTCACAGCATGATTTGTGGTACCTGGAATGATAGGGGCCAAGTCATTATAGGGAGTTCCCTGATGCCAGTGTGCCTGGATGAGAGGCTTTATGGCAACGCGGCCAGCGGGAGCCTTTACGGGTGTTCGAGCAGGCGCTCCGGCAGCTTGGGCAGCCTTGACGCTCGCCACGTATTCGTTCATCATATCGAAGAATGCGGGAGGCATATCTTCCTCCACATAACTTCCACTCTCGGTATATCCCAAAATCTCGGGCAGACTATTATCACCGCTGACAATGACAAAACCACCATCTTCGCCACGGTCAATGATGTAGAGCGGGGCCAAGGTGTCTGCCTCTGCAGCAGAGCGTGTAACCGAGCGGCGCAATGGTTTGATCTGCGACACGGTAGCATCGACATGAAGATAAGCCGAAGCTATCTTAAGTGCCTGCATGGGACCGATGGGGTCTGCAGATGCTGTAAGTACAAAACTGAGGAGAAGAAATGCGTGTAGAATTCTTTTTTTCATAATTGTGAAGCGTTGTGGGTACTTATTTAAGTATCGTAAGTATTAGATTATTGCTTTATCATTTGTAGTTCGCCCTTCTCGCGAGTGAGACGATAGAGTCCCTCCTTAGCAGGCACATCTACAATCTCTATGCCCTGGGTCTCGTGATCAACGACAATAATAGCATTCTCCTCGCCATTACTCTTCACGACGAGAATAGTATCACTGAGCGTGCTACCCGAAAAAAGGACTGAATCATTGAGATATATACTGCAATTCCCACGATGGAAACCCTTCTTGACAAGAACGCGGAGAGCACTCGTCGTCTGTTCAGCAGACCTATCTTGCTCCTGCTTTCCCGCCCCCATGTCAAACGCCAGAGCGGTAAACATGATAACGATGCCCACCACCAAAATTCCCAGCACAAGAGTGCCGAGCATGAAGGTACGATTTGATTGTTGTGCTCTTTTTCGCATGGTTCACATTTTACCTTGCAAAAATAGTAAAAACAAGTGAATAAATCCTATTTTTTGAGCGAGGAGTGTTCTTATTTTTTGTGATTTGCGCCAAAAACACAAAATAGTCGCCAAATATTTGGTCATAACAAAAGAATATAGTACTTTTGCGGTGATTTAGATGATATGTGAGGGGCTCCTTCGGGGGTCTTTTTTATTTATAGCGTATGATATCAAAAGCAAAAGTTACTGAAATCGTGAATGAGTGGTTGACCTCGAAGGAGTATTTCTTGGTCGACGTGTCTGTAAGTGCAGACAACTGTGTGTCTGTAGAAATTGACCATGCCGAAGGTGTATGGATTGAAGATTGTGTGCAGCTGAGCAAGCACATCGAGGCAAACCTCAATCGTGAAGAAGAGGATTACGAACTCGAGGTAGGCTCGGCCGGTATCGGACAGCCTTTCAAGGTACTGCAGCAGTACATCAACCACATCGACAAGGAGGTCGAAGTGCTCGCTCGCGATGGCAAGAAGTACCGCGGTGTACTCGTACGTGCCGAAGAGGGCGAATTTACCATTGTCATGAAGGTAAAGGAGAAGCCCGAAGGTGCAAAGCGCCCCATCATGGTGGACAAGGAGTATACGTGGAAATATGACGAAGTAAAATATACAAAATACCTAATAAACTTTTAAGAATTATGGCAAAGCAAAAAGACGATGTAATCAACTTGGTTGATACATTCCAAGAGTTTAAGGAGCTGAAAAACATTGACCGTGCTACAATGATCAATGTGCTGGAGGAGAGCTTTCGCAATGTAATCGCAAAGATGTTTGGTTCAGACAAGAACTATGACGTTATCGTTAACCCCGACAAGGGCGACTTTGAGATTCGTCGCAATCGTGTCGTTGTAAACGATGACGAGTTAACCAATCCCAATGCAGAGATTGCGCTGAGCGAAGCGTTGAAGATTGATGAAGACTATGAGGTGGGCGAAGAGGTTACCGATGAGGTTTCTTTCATTTCGTTCGGCCGTCGTGCTATCCTTAACCTGCGTCAGACATTGGCTTCCAAGATTCTTGAGTTGGAGAAGGACAGCTTGTACAACAAGTACAAAGACATGGTAGGCACCATCATCGCTGCTGAGGTATACCAGGTATGGAAGAAGGAAATCTTGTTGCTTGACGATGAGGGCAACGAGTTGTTGCTCCCCAAGACCGAACAGATCCCTGGCGACTTCTACCGCAAAGGTGAGACCGTACGCGCCGTAGTGCTCCGTGTGGACAACATGAACAACAATCCGAAGATCATCTTGAGCCGTACCTCACCCCTCTTCTTGCAGCGTTTGTTCGAGCAGGAGGTACCCGAGATCAACGATGGCCTCATCACCTTGAAGCGCATCGCTCGCATCCCCGGTGAGCGTGCTAAGATTGCCGTAGAGTCATACGATGATCGTATCGACCCCGTAGGAGCGTGTGTAGGCGTGAAGGGTTCTCGTATCCACGGTATCGTACGCGAGCTTCGCAACGAAAATATCGACGTAGTCAACTATACCCCCAATATCGAAATCTTCATCAAGCGTGCTTTGAGCCCCGCTGACGTATCTTCGCTCATCCTCAATGAGGAGACACGCAAGGTAGAGGTATACTTGAAGCCCGACCAGGTATCACTCGCTATCGGTAAGGGTGGTATGAACATCAAGTTGGCTAGTATGCTTACCGAATATACCATTGATGTATTCCGCGAATTGGACGATGAGAACGAAGAGGAAGACATCTACTTGGAAGAGTTTGCTGACGAAATTGACCAGTGGGTTATTGATGCTATCCGTGGCATAGGTATCGATACCGCTAAGGGTGTACTCAACGCTCCCCGTGAGATGCTTATTGAGAAGGCTGACCTTGAGGAGGATACTGTAGACGAAATTCTCGCCATCTTGCGCGCTGAATTTGACAATGAATGAGTAAAGAACAGAGAAGAGAATGGCAAGATTAAGTAAAGTAACAAAGGAACTGAATGTAGGATTGCAGACATGCGTCGATTTCCTGCAGAAGAAGGGGTACACGGTCGAAAACTCACTGAACGCGAAGATTACCGATGAGCAATATGAGCTCCTCGTGATGCAGTTCAGCACAGACAAAGACCTGCGCCTCAAAGCCGAAAAGGCTCAGCGCGAGCGTCTGAACAGTAAGAAAGAATCAAAGCCCACCATCTCAGTAGAGGAGCCTCAGAAAGAGGAGGCTGCGCCTGAGAAGGAAGAGGAGAAGCCCAGCGTAGCGTTCAAGGTAGTCGGTAAGATTAACCTCGACACACCCGCAAAGAAGGAGGCTGCACCTAAAGTCGTCGAGACTGAGGTCGAGGCTGAAGAGCCCGTGGTTGCTCCTCAACCCGTTATAGAGGAAGCTCCTGTCGTAGAGCCTGTTGCAGCAGAGCCTGCCGTAGAGGTAGAAGCTCCCGTAGAGACAAAGGCTGATGACAATAACACTCAGGAGGAGACTATAGCTGAAGAAGCACCTGAGACTGCTGAGACTGAGAAAGAGTCTGAGTCAGAGGTATTCGCAGTGAAGCGTCCTGAGTTTGTATCTAAGATCAACGTAATCGGTAAGGTTGACCTTTCAGCCATCAACCAATCTACTCGTCCTAAGAAGAAATCTAAGGAGGAGAAGCGTAAGGAACGCGAGGAGCAGGCAGCACAGCGCAAGCAACAGGTAGCTGCTACCAAGGCTGCAGCTGGCGCAGATGGTAAGAAGAAGCGTACTCGCATCCAGAACGAGCGTGTTGACATTAACAAGGCTGGTGCTCAGGTTGCTAACGACAACCGCAATGGCGCAAACAACGCTAAGAATGCCAAGGGTGGCAACAACAATAATAACGCTGGTAAGGGCAACGATCCCCACCGCGCTAAGTTTGATCGCGACAAAGAGCGCGCTAAGCGTATCCTCGACAAGGCTGAGATGAGCGAGGAGGAGATCCAGAAGCAAGTGAAGGACACACTGGCTCGCCTCACCAACAAGCCCAAGTCTACAGGTGCTAAGCACCGTAAGGAGAAGCGCAACCAGGCTGCTGACCGCCTCCAGGCACAGATGGCTCAGGAGCATGCAGACAGCAAGGTTCTGAAGCTCACCGAGTTCGTTACCGCTAATGAGCTCGCCAGCATGATGAACGTGGGCGTTACCCAGGTTATCGGTACCTGCATGAGCATCGGTATGATGGTATCTATCAACCAGCGACTCGATGCAGAGACCATCAACATCGTAGCTGAGGAGTTTGGCTTCACCACCGAGTTCGTAAGTGCTGAGGTAGCTGAGGCTATCTCTGAAGAGGCAGACCGCGAGGAGGACCTCCTCCCCCGTGCACCTATCGTAACCGTGATGGGTCACGTAGACCACGGTAAGACCTCATTGCTCGACTACATCCGTAAGGCCAACGTAATTGCTGGTGAGGCTGGTGGTATCACCCAGCACATCGGTGCTTACAACGTGAAGCTCGAGGATGGCCGTCACATCACCTTCCTTGACACCCCTGGTCACGAGGCGTTCACCGCTATGCGTGCTCGTGGTGCTAAGGTAACCGACATCGCCATCATCATCGTGGCTGCCGACGACGACGTGATGCCCCAGACCAAGGAGGCTATCCACCACGCTCAGGCAGCAGGCGTACCTATGGTATTTGCTATCAACAAGATCGATAAGCCCCATGCCGATCCCGAGAAGATCAAGGGTCAGCTCGCTAACATGAACCTCCTTGTTGAGGACTGGGGTGGTAAGTATCAGTCACAAGACATCTCAGCCAAGGCAGGTATCGGCGTTGAGGACCTTCTCGAGAAGGTATTGCTCGAAGCCGAGATGCTCGACCTCAAGGCTAACCCCAACAAGCGCGCTACAGGTTCGATTATCGAGTCTACTCTCGACAAGGGCCGTGGCTACGTAGCTACCGTACTCGTGCAGAACGGTACCCTCAAGATGGGTGACATCGTGCTCGCAGGTACACACTATGGTCGTGTGAAAGCTATGTTCAACGAGCGTAACCAGCGCATCAAGGAGGCAGGTCCCGCTGAGCCCGTACTTATCCTCGGTCTCAATGGCGCACCCCAGGCTGGTGATGCCTTCCACGTGATCGAGACTGAGCAGGAGGCACGCGAGATTGCCAACAAGCGTGAGCAGCTCCAGCGTGAGCAGGGCTTGCGTACCCAGAAGATGCTTACCCTCGATGAGGTGGGCCGTCGTATTGCTTTGGGTGGCTTCCAGGAGCTCAACGTTATCGTTAAGGGTGACGTGGACGGTTCTATCGAGGCCCTCAGCGACTCACTCATCAAGCTCTCTACCGAGCAGATTCAGGTCAACGTCATCCACAAGGCTGTGGGTCAGATCTCAGAGTCAGACGTTACCCTCGCATCAGCATCACAGGCCATCATCATCGGCTTCCAGGTACGTCCCTCACAGGCTGCCCGCAAGTATGCTGAGACTGCAGGTGTCGACATCCGCCTCTACAGCATCATCTACGATGCACTCGAGGAGGTTAAGGCAGCGATGGAGGGTATGCTCGCACCCACATTGAAGGAAGAGGTTACCTCTACCATCGAGGTGCGCGAGGTATTCCACATCTCTAAGGTGGGCTACGTTGCTGGTGCTATGGTACGTGAGGGTAAGGTTACCCGCTCTGACCGTGCACGCCTCATCCGCGATGGTATCGTAATCTTCACTGGCGACATCAATGCCTTGAAGCGCTTCAAGGACGATGTGAAGGAGGTAGCTACCAACTTCGAGTGCGGTATCTCACTTGTCGGTTGCAACGATATCAAGACAGGCGATATCATCGAGACCTTCAAGACTATCGAGGTGAAGCAGACACTTTAATTAGTTAATAGTTAAGAGGGAAGAGTTAAGAGTTGCCGCATCGCGGAGCCTAACTCTTCCCTTTTCATTTTTCATCACTCTTAACTTTTAACTCTCCCCAGTGCAAACTATCGACATTATCATTGCCGCCATGCTCCTCATCGGGCTTATCAGCGGCTTGCGCGACGGCTTGATGAAGCAGATTGCGAGCCTTGCCGGACTCATCGGAGGTCTACTCCTCGGCCGTGCCTTCTACATGCCTGTAGGCGATTTGCTTATCAGCACCTTCGGCATGTCCATCCAGGTGGCCCACGTCACCGCCTTCATACTGATACTGATTATCATCCCCCTACTCTTCAGCTTGGTAGGTTGGCTCGTGTCTAAGCTACTCAAAGCCATCTGTCTCGGCTGGGTCAACCGCCTCTTTGGCGGCATCGTAGGCATACTCAAGTTTGCCCTCTTGGCGGGTGTCATCATTACCGGCATCGAGTTTTTCGACAAGCAAGACACCTTCATCTCCGAGCAGAAGAAGACAGACTCCGTGCTCTACTACCCCATCCACGAAGCCACAGGCCTCCTCTTCGATGGCCTCAAGGAGGAGCTCAAGGGCTTGGACACACCGACCGTGTGATATCAACAACCACAAATTAAATAATATGAAATACTTAAGCTTTCTTTTCACCCTGCTGGCTGTAGCCTTTTCGGCACAAGCCAATCCCCTATGGATGCGCTATCCAGCCATCTCCCCCAACGGAGAACAGATAGCCTTCACCTATAAGGGCAGTATCTATGTCGTCCCCTCGCAAGGCGGCCACGCCAAACGCATCACGCCTACCGTCGGATACAGCAGCGCGCCCGTCTGGTCACCCGACTCGAAGACACTGGCCTACGCCAACGACCGATACGGCAACTTCGACGTGTTCACCATCCCTGCCAATGGCGGTACACCAACACGCATCACCACCAACTCGGCCAAGGAGACACCTTATGCCTTCTCCAATGACGGCAAGACCATCTATTTCGGTGCTACCATTTCAGACCCCGCCGAAAGCGCACTCTTCCCCAAGAGTTCGATGCAGGAGCTATATGCCATCCCCAGCAAGGGCGGACGCTATGAGCGCGTACTGGCCACACCGGCCCAATACATCAGTTTCAGCAATGACGGCAAGACCTTCCTCTACCAGGACCGTAAGGGCGGCGAGGACGACTGGCGCAAGCACCACACATCATCCATCACACGCGACATCTGGCTGTACGACACCACCACAGGAAAGCACACCCAGCAGACCCAGTGGGAGGGCGAAAACCGCAATCCGGTATTCACCAAAGACAACAAAGACTTCTATTACCTTAGCGAGCAGGGTGGCACATTCAACGTGTGGAAGATGCCCGTTGGCAAAGTTGCGCAGGGAAAACAGATTACCAATTTCAAGACCCACCCTGTACGCTTCCTCTCCATTGCCCACAACGGCATGCTCTGCTTCGGCTACAACGGAGAGATATACACCATGCAGGAGAACGGCTCACCCCGAAAGCTGAAGGTCGAAATCACATCTGAGGACCCCACCGACAAGAACACCTACTTCACCGTGAGCAGCGGAGGCAGCGCCACCGTATCGCCCGACGGCAAGATGATTGCCACCGTGTCAAGGGGTGAACTTTTCGTAACCGCCGTGGACTACCCTACCACCAAGCGCATTACCAGCACACCGCAATCTGAAACCGCCCCCTCGTTCTCGGCAGACAGCCGCACCATTGCCTATGCCTCAGAACGCGATGGCAACTGGAACATCTATACCGCCACCCTTGCCCGTAAGGACGAGCCCAACCTGGCGTACGCCACACTCATTGAGGAAAAGCCCCTATTCAAGGACAACAAGGTGGACCGCAGCTATCCCAAATACTCGCCCGACGGCAAGGAACTGGCCTACGTAGAGGGCCGCTGCCGTCTGATGGTACTCGACATCGAAAGCGGCAAGACACGTCAGATTACCGACGGTAGCCAGCACTACTCCACTACCGGACACATGGACTATTCGTGGTCACCCGATGGCAAGTGGTTCGTAGTAAGCTACACCGGCAACAAACACGACCCCTATTCCGACATCGGCCTTGTCAGTGCCAAGGGCGGCGAAATCCACAACATCACCAACACCGGCTACTTCGACAATTCGCCACAATGGGTGATGGGCGGAAATGCCATCCTCTTCTCTACCGACCGCTACGGTATGCGCAGTCATGCTTCATGGGGGTCGTTGAACGACATCATGATTGTCTACCTGAACCGCAAAGCCTATGAACTGGCACGCATGAGCAAGGAAGACTACGCGCTATACAAGGAAGCCGAGAAGAAGGCCAAAGAAGAGAAAGAAAAGGCCGAGAAAGAGAAGGCTGAGAAAGAGAAGGGCAAAAAAGACCAGAAGGACGATAAGACCACCGAGAAAAATCCCGAAAAGGAGAAAGAGGACATTGTGGTGGAACTGGAAAACATCGAAGAACGCATTGTGCGCCTGACCCCACGTTCGGGAACATTGAGTGGCTTCACCATGAACAAGGAGGGCGACAAGCTTTTCTACATGATGTCATACGATGGCGACTATGACATGTGGCAACTCGATCTGCGCGACCGCAGCAACAAGGTCATCCACGAAGGCGTGTCCGGCTCGCTCATTTGGGACAAGAAAATGGAAAATATGTTCATCTTCGGTAGCCGCACCGGAAAGTACAAGGACGGAAACGGCGCCTACACCGGCATCACCATCCGCGGAGAGATGAGCATGGATCTGGCCCAAGAACGCGAATACATGTTCGACCGCATCTACCGTCAGGAAAAGGAACGCTTCTACCACGTGGACATGCACGGCGTAAACTGGGACGGGCTACGCGACAACTACGCACGATTCCTGCCCCACATCAACAACAACTTCGACTTTGCCGAGATGGCAAGCGAATGGTTGGGCGAACTGAACGTGTCACACACGGGCTGTAGCTACTCTCCCTCATACGATGGCAACAGCGACAATACCGCCGACCTGGGACTCTTCTACGACACCAGCCACAAGGGCAACGGACTCAGGGTGAGCGAGATCATCGTGGGCGGTCCTTTTGACAAAGCCACGTCACAGCTAAAAGAGGGCGATATCATCGAGAAAATCAACGGCACAGACATTACCGCCGACATGGACTACTACCCCTTGCTCAACCGTCTCGCCGGCAAACGCACACTCATCTCCATCTACCGCCCGGGGGACAATAAGCGTTGGGAAGAGGTCATTAAGCCCGTATCGCGCGGCAGCCTCTCCGGCCAGCTTTACAAGCGTTGGGTGAAACAGCGCGCCGCCGATGTAGAAAGACTCTCCAAGGGACGTTTGGGATATGTACATATCGAGTCCATGGGCGACGCCAGCTTCCGCACCATCTACGCCGACATTCTGGGTAAATACAACCATTGCGAAGGCATTGTCATCGACACACGCTTCAACGGTGGCGGTCGCCTGCACGAAGACATTGAAATCCTCTTCAGTGGCGAGAAGTATCTCACTCAGGTAGTGCGAGGCAAGGAAGCCTGCGACATGCCTAGCCGTCGCTACAACAAGCCCTCCATCATGATCACCTGTGAGGCCAACTACTCCAACGCCCACGGTACACCCTGGGTCTACCAGCACCGCGGCATTGGCAAGGTGGTGGGCATGCCCGTTCCTGGCACCATGACCAGCGTTACCTGGGAGCGCCTGCAGGACGCATCGCTGGTGTTCGGCATCCCCGTTACTGGATACCGCACCGCCGACGGCAGCTACCTGGAAAACAAGCAGCTGGAGCCCGACATCAAGGTAGCCAATTCGCCCGAGCTGATTGTCACCGGCCGCGACGAGCAACTTGAAGCTGCCGTAAAGGCCCTGCTCGAACAAATAGACGCGGAGAAGAAACAGAAATAACACCATCTTCCTCCTCATATAAACTATAGCCGATACGCTCGTATCGGCTATTTTTATTACTGAAGCGTAAAGAAAGGCAAGAGAAAAGGCAAAAGATAAGGCAAGTTTGTCATTTATAATACTTTGTATATCTGCAGCATACACCACAGAAAAGGCAAAAGGCAAGTCTTGCCTATTTTTTTGTAACGTTTTAAAAAAGATTCTATACTACCACCTCAAATTATCTCATTTCCCATAGCCAGCAAAGTCCTTTATGACACGTGATGGAAGCACGTCGCATACACACATCGGTAGTTGCTACTACATGCCTCGCTTGCTAGTGAGGTACACCGCACTAACTACTGAGGTATGCCGCGATAGCTACTGCTGCATACGTCACAAGCTACTGACGCGAATGTTAACAGGCAGCATCACGTAAGAATGCAAGTCTGCGCCGTGATTTTCTCTTTGCCTCGCGTGAAAAATGTGATATGTATTATATCACTCCACCTGTGGGTGAAAAAAATAAAGACAAATCACAAGACTTGCCTTTTCTTTCACTTATCATACTGATATTATGAGATTTATCAACGACAAAACTTACCTTTTTCTTGCCTTTTGATTTGCCTTATCATGTAAGGTTATTGATTCGGCTGCTTCTCTCGTGTCAGCTAAAAACAAATGCGGTATTTGCACGTTTCAGTAAAAAGTAGTACTTTCGTGCTCCCTAAATAAACTATATGGAACAACCTCAAGATAATAATCCCAAGAAGCGGACTGACAATGGATATGTACGCAGTCTCACCGAGGAGAAGTACAAGTATGGCTTCACCACGGATGTAGATACTGAAGTCATACCCGTAGGTCTGAGCGAGGAGGTCGTACGCCTCATTTCAGCCAAGAAGGGCGAACCTGAGTGGCTGCTCGACTTCCGCCTCAAGGCATACCGCTATTGGCTCACATTGGAGATGCCACAGTGGGCACACCTACGCATCCCCGAGATAGACTATCAAGCGATATCATACTATGCTGACCCCACGAAGAAGAAGGAGGGTCCCAAGAGTCTCGACGAGATAGACCCCGAGGTGATGAAGACCTTCGACAAGCTGGGTATCCCTCTCGAAGAGCGTCTCGCACTGAGCGGCGGCATGGCTGTAGATGCGGTGATGGACTCGGTGTCGGTAAAGACAACCTTCAAGGAGACCTTGCTCGAGAAGGGCATCATATTCTGCTCTATCAGCGAGGCGGTACGCGAGTATCCCGATCTCGTGAAGCAATACCTCGGCTCGGTGGTCAACTACCGCGACAACTACTTTGCTGCACTCAACTCGGCCGTATTCAGTGACGGCTCATTCGTATACATCCCCAAGGGCACACGCTGCCCCATGGAGCTGTCGACCTACTTCCGCATCAATGCTGCCAATACGGGTCAGTTTGAGCGTACGCTCATCGTGGCCGACGACGATAGCTACGTATCGTACCTCGAAGGATGTACAGCCCCCATGCGTGATGAGAACCAGTTGCATGCTGCCATCGTGGAGATCGTGGTGATGGATCGTGCGGAGGTGAAGTATAGCACCGTGCAGAACTGGTACCCCGGTGATGCTGAGGGTAAGGGCGGTGTGTATAATTTCGTCACCAAGCGCGGACACTGCCGTGGCGTCGATAGCAAACTGTCGTGGACACAGGTGGAAACAGGCTCTGCCATCACATGGAAATATCCCTCATGCATACTCTCGGGCGACAATTCGCAAGGAGAGTTTTACTCTGTCGCTGTGACCAACAACTACCAGCAAGCCGACACAGGCACCAAGATGATACACCTCGGACGCAACACCAAGAGCACCATCATCAGTAAAGGTATCTCGGCAGGTAAGAGCGAGAACTCATACCGCGGACTTGTCAAGGTGGGCGAGAAGGCCGATGGAGCCCGCAACTATAGCCAGTGTGACTCATTGCTGCTGGGTAGTCACTGTGGTGCACATACCTTCCCCTACATGGATATCAAGAATGAGACCGCTGTGGTGGAGCACGAAGCTACCACCTCAAAGATATCAGAAGACCAGCTTTTCTACTGCAACCAGCGCGGAATCAAGACCGAGGATGCCATCGGACTCATCGTCAATGGCTATGCCAAGGAGGTTATCAACAAGCTGCCGATGGAGTTTGCCGTAGAGGCACAGAAACTGCTCTCGGTATCGCTGGAGGGAAGCGTGGGATAAGATAATTGACAATGGACAATTGATAATGGAGAGTCTCCTCTGAGAGCTCTAAAACAAGAATAAGACAATGCTAAAGATAAGCAACTTACACGCCAGCATCAATGGCAAAGAGATATTGAAGGGTATCAACCTCGAGGTACGCCCAGGTGAGGTACATGCCATCATGGGCCCCAACGGCTCGGGTAAGAGCACACTGAGCAATGTGCTCGTAGGACACCCCTCATACGAGGTGACCGAAGGTGAGGTGACATTCAATGGTAAAGACCTGTTGGCATTAGCCCCCGAGGACCGTAGCCACGAGGGATTGTTCCTCTCGTTCCAGTACCCCGTAGAGATACCTGGAGTGAGCATGGTGAACTTCATGCGTGCTGCTATCAACGAGCAGCGCAAGTATCGCGGACTGGCTCCCTTGGCAGCCAACGAGTTCCTCAAACTCATGCGCGAGAAGCGTGCCTTCGTAGAGCTCGACAGTAAGCTTGCCAACCGCTCGGTAAACGAAGGCTTCAGTGGCGGTGAGAAGAAGAAAAACGAGATTTTCCAGATGGCAATGCTCGAGCCACGCCTCAGCATCCTCGACGAGACAGACTCAGGCCTCGACATCGATGCTTTGCGTATCGTGGCTGAGGGCGTCAACAAGCTGAAGACACCGGAGACATCGACCATCGTGATTACTCACTATCAGCGCCTGCTCGACTATCTCAAGCCCGATGTAGTGCACGTGCTCTACAAGGGACGTATCGTGAAGACTGCAGGTCCGGAGCTGGCACTTGAAATTGAGAAGCGCGGCTTCGACTGGATTAAAAAGGAGGTGGACGAGTGATGCAAAGCAAAGAGCAATACCTCAACCTCTATAGTGAGTGCCGCGAACTCATCGCACGCCATAGCAGCGATGTGATGAATGCGCAGCGCGAGGCGGCTTGTGCCGAATTGCAACGCATGGGACTCCCTACAAAGAAGGACGAGGATTACAAGTATACCGATGTAGAGGCACTCTTTGCGCCCGACTATGGGCTCAACCTCAATCGCCTCGATATCCCCGTGAACCCCTACGATGCATTCAAATGCGACGTGCCCAACCTGAGCACTGCACTGTACTTCATCGTCAACGACCGCTTCTATGCCAAGGCACTCCCCAAGGTAAACTTGCCCGAGGGGGTTATCATCGGCAGCCTGCGTGAGTTGTCTGCTGAGCATCCTGAACTCGTAGCACGCTACTATGGCACCTTGGCCGATGTGAAGGAGAATGCCGTGACAGCTCTAAACACCATGCTCACACAAGATGGTTTGCTCCTCTATGTGCCCAAAGGCGTAGTAGTGGAAAAGCCTATCCAGCTGGTCAACATACTCCGTGCTGATGTCAACTTCATGGTCAATCGCCGCGTACTCATCATCATCGAAGATTGCGCACAGGCCCGCATGCTCGTTTGCGACCATGCTGCTGACGAAGTGGACTTCCTCGCTACACAAGTCATCGAGGTGGTGGTAGGTCGCGGAGCCTCATTCGAGCTATACGAACTGGAAGAGACGACTGCTCGCACCCATCGCCTGAGCAATCTCTATGTACGCCAGGAGGCCGACAGCAAAGTGCTTATCAATGATGTCACCCTCATGGGCGGCACCACACGCAATACGACCCGCGTCACCCTCGGAGGGCGTGGCGCACATATCAACCTCTGCGGCATGGCTATTGCCGATAAGCAGCAGCATGTAGATAATCACACCTTCATCGATCATGCCGTGAGCGACTGTACCAGCCATGAGCTCTATAAATATGTGCTCGATGATGAGGCTATCGGAGCCTTCGCAGGCAAGGTACTCGTACGCGAGGGAGCTCAGCACACTGACTCGCAGCAGACCAATCGTAACCTCTGCCTCACACGCCAGGCACGTATGTACACCCAGCCCCAGCTCGAGATCTATGCCGACGATGTCAAGTGTAGCCATGGTGCTACGGTAGGACAGCTCAACGAAGATGCCCTCTTCTATATGCAGCAGCGCGGTATCAGCTACGTAGAAGCTCGCCAACTCCTCATGAGAGCCTTTGTAGGCGAGGTCATTGACGAAGTTAGTCTCGAAGCCTTGCGCGACCGCTTACACCACTTGGTAGAGAAGCGCTTCCGTGGTGAGCTCGGCCAGTGCCGCGAGTGTAACGCTTGTCATTGATAGATACCCTCTACGCAGAAGACATATGGTACTTTGTACGACGAAAATCGTGCAAAGTACTTTTTTATTATGACTAATTCTACGATTCTTCACAAAGATTAGGAATCTTTTCATACTATTGTGGATGGAATCTCCCAAAAAAAGGTTACATTTGCAATTGTAACTATAGGGGCAGAGACCCCTTGGTTGTAACAACATAAAAATCAATAACTATGAATAAAAACAACTATTGCGTCATCATGGCGGGTGGCATCGGAAGTCGATTTTGGCCGCAGAGTCGAGTGAAGTGCCCCAAACAATTTATAGATTTCTTTGGCATGGGCAAGTCGCTGCTACAGCAGACCTATGAGCGCTTCGCCACTATCGTGCCACCCGAAAATATCATCGTATCTACTCATCTTGCCTACTCTGAGCTCGTAGCTAAGCAACTACCTGGCCTTGCCCCAGAGCAGATATTGCGTGAGCCAGCCTATCGTGGCACCGCACCCAGCATGGCCTTTGCAGCCTATCACATACGTACGCTAAACCCTGAAGCCAATATCGTGATGGCTCCCTCAGACCAGCTCATCCTTGATGAAGTACGCTTTGCCGAGGATATGCGCCGCGCCCTCGACTACGTATCCCATCATGACCATCTGGTCACTGTAGGCATACGCCCCACTCACCCAGAGACACGCTATGGCTATATCCAGACAAGCAACGAAGGCGACGAGGGATTTACCAAGATCAAGACGTTTACTGAGAAGCCTGAGATAGACTTTGCCCGTGTATTTGTGGAGAGCGGCGAATTTTTCTGGAACACAGGTCTCTTCGTATGGAATGTCAACACCATCATACATACGATGGGCGAGATGCTGCCAGAGATGAATGCCAGCTTCGAGCGCATCTTTGCCGAGGAGTCTAACCGTGACAAGCGCCGCGCAGCATTGTATGACTGCTATGAATCGTTCCCCAATATCTCGGTAGACTATGCCGTTATCGAGCGCTCATCGAATGTGTACATGCAAATCGGCGCATTTGGATGGGCTGATGTGGGCAGATGGGATGATATCTATCGCTACTCGTCTAAGGACTCTACTGGAAATGTCGTGCAGAGTGGTCGTGCAGAGTTTTACAATTGCCACAACAATCTCGTCTCTGCGCCAGACAAGAAGTTGGTAGTCCTACAAGACCTTGAGGGCTATCTTGTGAACGACACGGAGGATGTACTGGTCATCTGCAAAAAGGGCGAGGATGATGACTTTAAGAAATTCCGCACCAATATACTCGTAAAGTACGGCGAAGACTATATGTAGTGTTTATACTACTTAGAATATCAGTATGGGGCAGAGAGGCACACAACCTTTATGCCCCATATTCTTTCTTCAGGAACTCGTAGCCAATGCGGCAACGCAAGCAGTCACGGCGATCACAATACTCCTTCTTCAGATGGATGAGCGCTTGGCTATCTGCAGCATGTTTGACCAGAAGGCCACAGTCAGTCCAGCCGCGGATGATGTAGTTATTCTCGGCCTTGAGCTGCTCAAGTAGTAGCACCGCCTGTTCACAGTAGCGCTCCTCATCTTTACGACGGCCATAGCTGTAGTAGAATGGAGCTACAGAATTGATCAGCAATAGGGTCACGGCATTGTCTGTGATGCGCTTCTTCATGGGAGAAGATTCTGTAGAGCCAAACACATAGTGCGTATCCCAATACTCCGAAGCATTGATATCCAGCAGGGCTGTGATTGCCTTGCGATCGGGAGCAGCCAACAACTTAGCTACACTGACACGATGCTCATGATACAGCTTGGCCAATTGCGCTAGTCTCACGTGGGGGAAGTTGGCTGGACGCATGCCTAAGTGGCGCCATTGCGTATAGCTTATCGGATGGAGGCCAAACTTATGCGCTAAGAACTTGTATTCACGGCACAGCGACTGATAGTACTCGTCCGTAGCCAATGCCGCATGATAATACTCGGGGATAGCCTCATCAGCAAGCAGTCCCGCCTGTCCGAAAAAGATGGCTTCCACCTGCAATAAATTGTCAGCATGCTTATCTACGGCACGGAAGTCTATGCGGCGCGACCACTCGTCAAAAGCCTCACCATTGGTACCAAAGCCAAAATTGCGTGCCAGGGTACAGAAGAGGGCATCGTCCCAGTTCTTATCGTGAGCATCGTAGCGCTGAGCTATCTGGGCAGCACGCATGTCAAAGCGCTCACACAGCAGAGAGGACATGAAACTATGCAGCGTAAGGCTACTCAGCTCGGGTATGATGCGATAGCAGGGAGGATAGTGCTCTGTCTTATGGAGTTGAGCATAATTGTCTACAATGTGTTGGGGGACCTTCAACTCCAGCTGCGGGATAGGTGTACCATCTGTGCGTAGGATAACCTCATCAACCGTCTCTGCTACGTGCAGCACCACTGAGTCATAGCGCACATTGCTATCGTGCCCATGCTGCAGCCAGTCTGACGCACGCCCATGAATCTCTACATTGCCCACCCAAAGCGTACCCGCGATCTTCACCTTTGCATTAAAGAAGTCGGGGCCATCGCTGCGGTTCTCCATACCAGGGTGTATCACCTCTATGGGCAGCCCATCTGTAGTCTTCAGCTCTGAGAGTGGCAACAGACGATGCTTCCAGATATAGCGCACAAGTGATTCCATGAGAAAGCGTCTTTTAAGGTTAACCTTTGCTACAATATATGCATCAGCCGTATTGCTTCTTGATCTGCTCAAAGATCTCAAACAACTCCTCTACGGTCTCGGCACGAAGCATCGCGATACGCAGTTGCTTGAAGTCGGGCAACCCCTTGAAAAGAGGAGTAGCAGCCAAGTGGCGTCGTATGTGCAATATGCCTCTACGCTCATCGAGTCGGGCAACGCTCTGGTTCACCTCATCGCGAAGGATATCCATACGCTCATCAAAGGTGAGCGGTGGCAAGTGCTCGCCTGTCTCAAGATAGTGCTTCACCTCACGGAATATCCAGGGGCGACCAAAGCTGGCTCGGCCAATCATCACCGCATCTACTCCATAGCGGTCAAAGCATTCGCGAGCACGCTCGGGCGTAGTGATATCACCATTGCCGATGATAGGGATATGCATACGAGGATTGTTTTTCACCTCACCGATAAGTGTCCAGTCCGCCTCACCCGTATACATCTGTGCACGAGTACGGCCGTGTATGGTGAGCGCCTTGATACCACAATCTTGTAGCTGCTCAGCGAGGTCTACGATAATCTTTGAGCTCTCGTCCCATCCGAGACGTGTCTTCACGGTCACCGGTGTCTTCACGGCGTTCACAACCGAGCGCACGATATCGAGCATGAGCGGTACGTTCTGCAGCATACCTGCGCCAGCACCCTTGCCCGCCACACGCTTCACCGGACAACCAAAATTAAGGTCTATGATGTCGGGTTTCACCGTCTCCACGATACGCGCTGCCTCAGTCATCGAGTCTACATCACGTCCATAGATCTGTATCGCTACAGGTCGCTCCTCATCACAGATGGCCAGCTTCTGCATCGACTTATTCACCTGACGGATGAGCGCATCGCTCGACACAAACTCCGTATATACGAGATCAGCGCCAAACTGCTTACACATCAGTCTGAACGCGGGGTCAGTAACATCCTCCATGGGTGCCAATAGCACCGGATACTTCCCTAATTCTATATTATCAATCTTCATAAGTGACAAAGTTAGTACAAGGCTTACGGAAAAGCAAATTTATTTACACTTTCCTAAACTTATCAGGGCTTCAGCTTAGCGTCATACCCCGCCTTATCTGCAAGCAACTGACGCGCACGCACCAGCACACTGTCTGACTTCATAGCCTGCACTATGCCTCCTCGCTGATAGTAGTAACGCACCATGAGTTCGTCAGCCAAGAGCTCACGTATCTTCTGGTCGAAATAGACAAAGTCGTGTTCTATATCGTGGCTCAGCTTTTTGCGTAGGGCAGCAAACTCCTCAGAGGCATTCTCCTTGTATCCCTCAAACTCTGCCATCTCCTCGAGCGCCTTCAGCGCCTTCTCACTACCGCGGTCATAGGTGAAGTCCGAAGCTTTGACTGCAGCCTTGAATGCCTCATAGAGGCTATCGCTCACCACGAACTCATCCACAGGGGCAATCGTGGGATGCAGGCGCACATACTCTGTAGCAAAGTCAAAGAGTTCCTCACTACTTGCCAGGTAATACAGCAGGTTGGGCAGACGCTCCGCCTCGATGGCCACATCGGGAGCGATACCACCCGCCTCCTCTACCTCGCGTCCTACACGAGTATAGAATATCTTCTTTGCTGTAGCCGTCGTGTCGGCAGACTTGCCGCCAAAGTAATCAATCTTCTGCACGCAGCGTCCCGAGGGGGTGTAGTACTTAGATGTCGTCAGCTTGAGCGAACTGTTATAGGGTAGCTCGCGCACCGACTGCACCAGTCCCTTACCAAAGGTGCGCTGTCCCATGATGACACCGCGATCAAGGTCCTGTATGGCGCCAGCCACGATCTCTGAGGCCGAGGCACTCTGCCCATCTACGAGCACCACCAATGGCATGGTGAGGTCGAGCGGTTCGCGACGTGTCTTGAAGGACTGCGAAGACTGCGCCACCTTACCCTTCGTATATACCACCATGGTACCCTTGGGCACGAATAGTCCCACGATGTCTACCGCCTCAGACAGTGAGCCACCTCCATTGCCACGGAGGTCCAGCACAAGGCGCTGGGCACCCTGATTCTTCAGATCTATCAATGCCAGGCGCACGTCACGAGCACAATTCTCCGTGAAGCTATCCAAGATGATATATCCCGTGCCATCTGCCAGCAGAGAGTAGTAGGGCACAGCAGGGAGAGCTATATTGGCACGTGTCAGCTTCAGCTCCAGTATGCTATCAGCCACACCCTCACGCAGAGCCTTCACCACGAGCGTAGTGCCCGATTCGCCGCGCAGTTTCTCACTCACCTTGTCCACAGGGAGTCCCTTGAGGTCATCTCCATCGATAGAGAGCAATACGTCACCCGCACGAAGCCCCGCGCTGAGCGCAGGCATACCCTCATAGGGCTCTACGATGACCACTCTGTCATGACGCTTGTGGTAGCGTATGATGGCTCCCACACCTGCGTACTTACCTGTCATCATCATCTGCAAGTCCTCATCCTCCTCTTCGGGGTAATATACCGTATAGGGGTCCAGCTTAGAGAGCATAGAGTGTATGCCCCCATTGACAACCTCTGCCACATCGAAGGTATCTACGTACATCATATCCAGCTCGCGAAACACGGCATGAAAGATGTCCAGATGCTTTGACATGAGGAAATTGCGGTCGTCTCCCTTGAAGCCCATCAGCGCCACACACGCCACGGGCAAGGCTAAAATCCATATCAGATGTTTACGAAAGTGCTTCATCGTGTTACTACTCTATCGTTATCCTTATATATATGTACTATGCGTTATCAACCATTCTGAGCGATGCAAGCGATCTCTTGTCTGATGGCCTCCCAGGTCTCAGCAGGGAGCTTCGTGCCCACCACCTGTATCACATGGCCAGACAGGAGTGTACCTATCTCTGCACACTGGCGCAGGCTATAGCCCTGTGTGATGCCATACATCACGCCTGCAGCATAGAAGTCGCCCGCAGCAGTGGTATCTACCACCTTGTCCACAGGCATAGCCTCTACGAACACCTTCTCGCCATCTCTCATCAGCGAGGCACCCTTGGCACCCAGCTTCACTACGGCCACGTCACACAACTCGTGTAGCTGTGTCAGCGCCTCCTCGGGTGTAGCTCCTGTAAATGCGCGTGCCTCCTCTTCGTTGGCAAACACAATATCTACATAGTCGCTCACGAGCATGGTGAAGAACTCCTTATCTGCCTCCACGATGTTGTAGCTTGCCAAGTCGAGACACACCTTGAGCCCCATCTCCTTGGCCATCTCTACGGCACGCAAGATGAGCGCGTGGTTCTGCACGAGGTATCCCTCGACATACAGGTAGTCATACCCCTCAAACATCTCCTTGGTGAGCACGCTGGGCTCCATCATCGCAGCTGCGCCGAGGTAGGTGGCAAACGTACGCTGCCCACCGGGAGAGATGAAGGTGTAGGCGATGCCCGACTGCTTGGGGAGCTCTACCAGATAGGGATGGATGCCCTTTGCCACGCAGTTGTCTGCAAAGAAGCGACCCGTGTCATCACTTCCTACCGTACCGATAAAGCCCGGAGCTGCACCCAGATTGGCCAATGCCAACATCGTGTTGCCTGCCGAGCCACCTGTGGCACGCTGCACGTCGAGCGCAGCGAAACGCTCTTGTATGCGCTGCTGCTCCTCGTCGCCGATGAGGGTCATACTACCCTTGGGCAGACCAAATACACCTAACAGTTCGTCGTCCTGCAATGTGGCCAAAGCGTCGACCAAAGCATTGCCAATACCTATAATCTTCTTCATTCTTATATTAATTTGCTGTTTTTCGTGTTTTTTTTTGCAAAGTTATTGCATATTTCGAAATATCATAGTAATTTTGCAGCGCAATTGAGGGAAAAACCTAATAAAAGTTCTTTCAAGCGCACAAAACACTCTTCGTTAGCTCAGTCGGTTAGAGCATCTGACTGTTAATCAGAGGGTCCTTGGTTCAAGTCCAAGACGAAGAGCAAGATTAGATTTAAGGGTTAAACATTTATTCTTCGTTAGCTCAGTCGGTTAGAGCATCTGACTGTTAATCAGAGGGTCCTTGGTTCAAGTCCAAGACGAAGAGCAAGGAAAGGTTCATCGCGAGATGAGCCTTCTTTGTTTTATACACCTTGATAAGATAATATAGATATCGACCAACAAAAGCTCCCTGCTACCTATCATCCTGACAGAGCGTAGCGACGAAGGATCCCGCGCAAGGCCGACGCGGTATGAAAGCGTCGGTTGCGACGCCAATGCGAAATGAGCATTGGTTGCGACAAAGAAAACTTTAGTTTTCCCGAGGAGTGCTGCTTGCAGCTTATAGGTTTATCTCCCCCGAGGAGTTTCTCTAAGAGACATATGCGAGATGTTTCACTTCGTTCAACATGACAAACGAAGTTTTGGACAACTGCTATATTATCTCCTTTGCGAGATGCTTCGCGTTGCTCAGCATGACATTCTTATACAAAACCAAAGTTCTCAAAAAAAAGAATCACGCACGAAAACTCGCGCGTGATCCTTATATCTATGTGTACCGATCAGGAGAGCAGTACTTATGCGTCGATGTTTGCATAGGTAGCGTTCTTCTCGATGAACTCGCGGCGTGGACCTACATCCTCACCCATGAGCATTGAGAATACGTAGTCGGCAGCAGCAGCGTTCTCGATGGTCACCTGCTTGAGGAGACGTGTCTCGGGGTTCATAGTGGTCTCCCAGAGCTGCTCGGGGTTCATCTCACCAAGACCCTTGTATCGCTGGATGGTGATACCGCTCTCGCTACCGTTACCAAACTCTGCGATGAAGCGATCCTTGTCGGCATCGTCATAGCAGTAGCGCTTGTTCTTACCCTTGCTACAGAGGTAGAGGGGCGGCGTAGCGATGAAGAGGTGTCCGTTCTCGATGAGTTCGGGCATATAGCGGTAGAAGAGTGTCATCAAGAGGGTGTCGATGTGTGAACCATCGACGTCGGCATCGGTCATGATGATGGTCTTGTAGTAGCGGAGCTTGTCATAGTTGGCCTCCTTGCTATCCTCGGGGTTGAGTCCGAAGCGTACGCCGAGTGCCTGGATGATATTGTTGACCTCTTCGTGTTCGAAGGCCTTGTGCCACATCACGCGCTCTACGTTGAAGATCTTACCACGGATGGGGAGGATAGCCTGTGTCAAGCGTGAGCGTCCCTGCTTAGCCGAACCACCCGCAGAGTCTCCCTCGACGATGAAGAGCTCACAGTTCATGGGATCCTTATCTGAGCAGTCGGCAAGCTTACCGGGCAGACCGCCACCGCTCATGGGGTTCTTGCGCTGTACGCTCTCACGTGCCTTGCGGGCAGCGATACGAGCCTGTGCAGCGAGCACCACCTTGTCTACGATCATCTTAGCCTCCTTGGGGTGCTCCTCGAGGTAGTTGGTCAAGGTCTCTGCTACAGCCTGCTGCACAGCACCTGCCACCTCAGAGTTACCGAGCTTGGTCTTGGTCTGTCCCTCAAACTGGGGCTCAGCCACCTTGATAGAGATTACGGCTGTCAAGCCCTCGCGGAAGTCCTCACCAGCAATCTCCACCTTAGCCTTCTCCAGCGCCTTGGTGTCCTCAGCGTACTTCTTGAGTGTACGTGTGAGTGCGGTGCGGAAGCCTGCGAGGTGTGTACCACCCTCGATGGTGTTGATGTTATTGACGTATGAGTGGATATTCTCAGAGTATGAGGTATTATACATGATAGCTACCTCGATGGGCACACCCTGCTTCTCGGTGTTGAGGTAGATGATATCGTTGAAGAGATGCTCACGTGATGAGTCTACGAAGCGTACGAACTCTCTCAATCCCTCCTCAGAGTGGAAGGTCTCGGTGCGTGCGTTGCCCTCCTCATCCTTCTCGCGGAGGTCAGTGAGGGTGATGGTGATACCAGCATTGAGGAATGCGAGCTCACGCATACGGTTTGCCAATACGTCGTAGCTATACTCGTGTGCTGTGAAGATGGTGCGGTCGGGCCAGAACTGCTGGCGTGTACCGGTGCGGTCAGCATCGCCCACGGTCTTCACCGCGTAGAGGGGCTTACCGCAAGAGTACTCCTGCTGATACACCTTACCGCCGCGGAACACCTGAGTCTTCATGTGGGTAGAGAGCGCGTTTACACACGATACACCCACACCGTGCAGACCACCAGATACCTTATACGAACCCTTGTCAAACTTACCACCCGCGTGGAGCACGGTCATTACCACCTCGAGTGCCGAGCGCTGCTCCTTCTCGTGCCAGTCTACGGGGATACCACGTCCATTGTCCTGTACGGTGATAGAGTTATCCTCATTGATATATACCTCGATATGGCTACAGTAGCCTGCCAATGCCTCGTCGATAGAGTTGTCCACTACCTCATATACGAGGTGGTGCAGACCCTTGGCGCTGATGTCGCCGATGTACATCGCGGGGCGCTTACGTACGGCCTCGAGGCCTTCGAGTACCTGAATGTTTTCCGCCGAGTAGTTGCTCGCTGCGTTTGCTTTGATTTCTTCGTTTATTTCCATGTTTGTCTACAGTAATTTTCCTTAAAAAGCCATGCTCCCTTGGGAGCACATAAAAGCACGCAAAGGTACGAAATCGAGTGATAAAAAGCAAAGTTTTCCTCGTTTTTTTCACCACAAGAGCACATATTAATTGTCTACTGTCTACTGTCTACATCGTCTGTTAAATTTTGAGGAAATTTCCCCAAAAATTTGAGGGATTTTCCTCACATTTATTTGCCACATAATACTTACCTTTGCAATATCAACTTTGATTAAAGCATTTTTCACAAAAAAACACATACACGTCATGAAGTACCATAGCGCACACCTCAGACTCCGCCGAGCAGGACAGCTCCTCAGCGCCCTCCTCCTCTGCTGCGCGGCTTCGGCCCAGCAGCCCACGATGCAAGAGCAAGCACAAGCCATCCTCATGCAGGGTGCCCACATCAACCACTTCAACCGCCTCTGTCCGCAAGAGAAGGTGTACCTGCACTTTGACAACACCGCCTATTTCCAGGGCGAGACGATATGGTTTAGCGCCCATGTGGCGAAGGCTACCGAGGGCACCGCGGCCGACAGCAAGGTACTCTACGTAGAGCTGCTCTCCCCCACAGGCGTGGTGCTGCGCCAGCAGAAGCTACAGGTCATCGATGGCCGCTGCCACGGCTCCTTCCCCCTGGTAGATGCCTCGGTCGCTGAGGCCAATGCCAAGCGCGGCGTGCTGAGCTACCCCAGCGGATACTACGAGGTGAGGGCCTATACCCGCGCCATGCTCAACTTCGACTCACAGGGCTGCTTCTCCCGCGTGTTCCCTGTATACAAGGCTCCCGAGAAGGAGGGCGACTATGCCAATCCGCAGATGGACATCTACAAGGGTAG
>JAFZFF010000096.1 GCA_017556045.1 Bacteroidaceae bacterium
GTAGAGTTCACAGATACGGCAGAACTCCTCTATAATCACACGATAGACCTCGTGTTCACCCTCTGACGGGCTTACGGTGTGTGTCCGTATCTTGTATTTCTCACCTGCAAAGTCTCGGAACTTACGGGTGATGATGGTCTTGCCTATGAGGTCGAAGAGTTCCTCCTTGTTATAGACATCCTGATTCTGCTTCTCTATGCCGAATACCGTTGCCTTGCCAGGACAGTGACAGGCACGGAATAGCACATGACCTCTGAAAGCTGGGAATGGTTCGCCATAGTGGAGGTTCCTTTCGCACTCTATCTCCTTGTCTCTGTTCTCGTGATAGATGCTGCTACACCAACAAGTCATATTGACCGAGTTGTTATAGAGCAACTCGAACTGGCTGTATAGTTCGGCGATATTGTTACGGGTGGTTGTTCCCGTATCGAGAATCTTGTATTTGAGTCTGCGGAACACTGCCAGGATATGCCTTGTACGCTGCGAAGAGGGGTTTGTAATCTCGTCCGACTCATCGAATACAAGGCATAGTTTCCTTGACGATAGTTTCACAAATCGCATAAGGTCGCGTTTGAGCTTGCCTACCATAGATGTGGATAGCAGCAGGAAGATCCCTCTCGGCACATCTTCAAGATCCTTGTATGTGCGTATCACTCTGTATCGCTCCTTGTTGATGGCGAGGAACGGAGTCCAGGTCATATTGGTGGCAATGGCAGGGGCAAGTATCACCACATTGCGTACCTTACCATATTTGAGCAGATACTTTGCTCTATGATATACCGCTGCGGTCTTGCCTGAGCCTTGCTGCCAGTTAAGCAAGGCATACCGCTTCTGAAGTACAAGGTTCAAGTCGTGCTTCTGCAACTGCGTGAACTCACATACCTCACCATCTTTATTTATGAAGGTGGCATTGTCAAGATACTCGGCAAGGGCATCATCTGTTTCCATATCGGAGAATGGCTGGTTCTGTATGTCGTAGAGCCAACGCTTACGGCGGATAAGTCTTTTGGCGATGCGTATCTGTCGCATATTCTCTTCGGTTGCTATCTCCGGTATAGGCAGTACGGTACTATCCAATATGAGGTCATTGATGTTTGCCGCCTTATGTTCCACCTTGTCGAGCAGTCGTGGTGCATACTGCTTGAGCTTGAAGCCGTAAGAGGTCTTTACCAATGCCACCTCCTTGCGTGGCACGACATTCTGCGAGGTGATATACTTGCGTATGGTGGCAAGCACCTTGGCAGTGGTCAGCTTCTTGCGTTCCCACTCCTTCATCTGCTCGTTGGTGGCATTCTCAGGAGGCTTCTGGTTACGGAACTTGGTAACGAGGGCTTCAGCCTTGTCGATATGTTTGTTCAACTTCTCGTGAGCCTTCAGCTCATACATATACTTGGCGAGCTTGTACTCAAAATGCTCCAACTCCTCCTTGTCTATGCGGTTGGTCTCACGCATAAGGTCAAGACGTAGGCGGTGCTTCATCTCACGGGCTTTCTTTACTCTCTCCTTGAGTTCTGCCATAGAGACAAACTCCTCGGCATTGTAGGGATTCATCTCTATATGCTGTGAGCGACGCAGGAAGACCATTATCTTGGTGTTGAAGTTATCTACACCTACCGAAGTGAAGGCGTGAGGTGCTAACCTTGTCTGTCCGATGAAGGAGAAGTCCTCGTTTACTCTTCCTACACGGCTCTTCTCCCAGAATTCATTCTGCATAAAGGAGGCAGGGACGATGATCATCAGGAAGCCTGCGGGATTGAGCAGATGATAGGCTTTATCTATGTAATACTCCTGTGATAGTCGGAAGTCGAACTTCA
>JAFZFF010000097.1 GCA_017556045.1 Bacteroidaceae bacterium
CGAGTCTTGCTCGGTCAACCAAAGGCGGCATCTGTGCACGCCTCGGCAATCATCGTTACACCAGAAAAGCGTGATGGCAAGGAGGCAGACTGTTTCGACTTCCTGCCTATACGCAAGATGGACGGAGCGTTGGTATCGGAGTTTGATGGATACTCTGTTGATGAGATTGGACTGCTCAAAGAGGATGTGCTGGCAACGAAGGAGTTGGCAAAGCTCAGTGCCACCATCAACCTCGTAAATGAGCATTACAATCAGCAGCTGACCATAGAGAAGATTACAAGCGACATGCTCGATGATGAGAATACATATCGGATACTCTCCGAGGGCAATACGCAGAATGTCTTTCAGTTCTCCTCACCCGGCATCACACGCTTTATCCAAGATGTTCAGCCTAACTGCATTGAGGATCTGATTGCCATAAATGCTCTCTTTCGACCTGCTACACTCGACATCGGGGCAACCGATGACTATGTCCGTTACCGCCGAGGCGATGTGGCTCCGGTATATAACTTCGGCTGCTATGAGGCAACAAAGAATACCTACGGCATTATGGTCTATCAGGAGCAGTTTATGTCGGTGGCTCATACGCTCGGAGGCTTTGACCTCGGCAAGACTGACTACCTGCGTAAGGCTATCGGTAAGAAGAAAGCCGACCTTATGGCCTCACTCAAAAACGACTTTATCGCAGGTGTAATTAAGAATGGTTGCCCACCTTATGAAGCCGAAGAGATATGGGGCAAGATAGAGACGGCGGGTAAATACTCCTTCAACCGCTCACACGCCGCAGCATACGCCCTCACAGCCTTCTGTGGTGCGTGGCTCAAGGCAAACTATCCGACAGCATTCTATACCGTGGCGTTGCAGTGGGCAGATGATAAGGAGATGCCTGCACTTATGTCGGAGATGGAGCGATGCTCGGTGGCGAAGATTGTTCCTCCCGACATCAACCATTCCACGGTGGAGTTCTTCACAGACTACAAGGCGAATGAGATTTATTGGTCGCTTAACCGCATCAAATTCCTAGGAACGAAGGCAGCTGCATATATCGTTACTGTGCGTTCAAGAGGCAGATTTACGAGTATCGAGGACTTTATTGAGCGAGTCTTCCGTCATAAACTGCGTAGCAAAGACTTCAAACACTGGGACGAGGTAAATCCGATGGTCGAGAATGGTCGTGTACCGGTTAATACCCGCCATTTGAAGAATATGATCCTGGCAGGCTGCTTTGATAAGATTGAGAATGTACAGGCTGTAACGGAACGATATGCCATCCTCAAACGAGCAGCTCTGAAATTGGGTTTCAATCTGCGTGATAGTGATGCCCCCGAAGAGTTGCGAGATAAGCACTACTTCTGGTCGCAACAGCAGATTGCTGTTTCGGGCATAGGCTCGATTGACTATCGCCGTATCTTCTCCAACTCACCAGACAGAGCGAAGGTTAAGGGTAAGGCCGCCTACATTTCTCTTGCCGATGTTATGCGAGATGAGAACGATGGTCGCAAGGCTGCTGTTTGTGCTACCGTGGCCGAGTATTCAGAGCATAGCTATACCGACAGAGAGACCGGGCAACGCAAGCGATTTGTGAAGCTGATACTATCGCAGAACAATCAGACGGCAGAGTGTACACTTTGGGATGAGTTCTATCGAGCCCATAAGGACGAACTACAACATATCAAGGGTAAGATAATCATCCTTACAGCCGTGATTCGATACAGTGACTACACAGCATCTAATGCCCTGCAATCATATCGCAACTCACTTTTATTCATTCAGTAATATGGCACCAAAGACAGAACCCAAAGTATATGTAGGAATCGGACTCGACTTCGAGACAGGAGGCCTCGATCCACAGACTTGTGCCTGCACACAAATAGCAGTACAGGCAGTAAGGCTTGACACCTGGCAGGTGACTGACCAGTATCAGGCTTACATACTTCCTTACAACAAGCAGTCGGCAGGATTACCCACCAAAAAGATACTCCGCACTCGCAGCGAAATTGCTCGTGAGGATAACACTCTAATGCTTTACGAAAAGAAAGCATTGGACTACTCGGCTATAACGATGGATATGCTCAAACAGCAGGGAGTGGATATTATCAAAGTGGCAAACGATATCATCGCCTTTGCCAAGCGTAATACCGCATCTGTTGGCAAACAATGTAAGCCCTTTCTTATCGGGCAGAATATTCAGTTCGATATCGGTTTCTTACAACAGATGATGAACTACACTGGGCTTATGGAGGAGTTTGAGAAGACATTTGCCGGGACAAAGGACTACTACGGCAACTTCCAGCCTCACTATATCGACACGATTCTTATAGGTCGATTGGCTTTCGCAGCCGACAAGGA
>JAFZFF010000098.1 GCA_017556045.1 Bacteroidaceae bacterium
ATAGTGAGGCGTGTCATAAGTTCTTTGTTTGTCATAAGTTATAAGGTTTTAATAAATCCTCCACACCTCAAGCGAGGTGTGGAGGAGATTAGTACTACTTCTTGCGTGAGAAGATACATTCAAACAGTGTCGGGTTTGATATTCTCAATTTGCCTGGCACACCATAACCATTGATATAGATGGGATGTACCTTCTCGTCGGGGCCAAAGTGGAGCCGCACGCTCTTCACTCTAAATAACTCTTTCTCATAACTTGGCTATTTAGTAATGTTTTACAATACCCTTTACGACTCGTATTACTCGCCAATCACTACTTTACGGCCATCCTTGATATAGATACCGCGAGTGGGATTCGCCACCTCTCGACCCATCAGGTCGTAGTAGGGGGTGGTAAGATTATCCTGTATCGGAGTTCTAACCCCAGTGTTGTCGTGCCAAAACACACCTTCTTCACTCTGATAAAGCAGCTCTCCGTCACGCTTGATCCAAAGCAGTTGACTTATGCCTGTCATGCTCGGACTAGGAATTTGGAAGATATCCCCAATATCCAATAATCCCAATCCTTCATAGAATGTCACTACATATTCAGGATGTAAATAATAATCGTAATGGGTATACGAATCTGCATTACCAATATTTATGTCATACTCTCCTACTTGCACATCCACTCCCTTGTATATACGGCTCACTCCGTTGCAAGTAATCGTGGTATCACTATGACCTACCACTTTTACGAATAACTTTTCATAGAAGATGCTATCACCGATATTAGCATTGTAGTCAAACCACAAATACTCCTCTTCATCAAAATCCTTGCGGTAAACCTTTCCATTGTCTTCACGCATAAATCCTCCAGTGAGTTCCATATGCGAGAGGTCTTCCCATCGTGTCTGCCATTCCTTTATATAGGTTTTCCCATCGATAACAGTATCGCCGCGCAACTCGTACGTAAGGGTATAGATGTGTTGCGCCGCGTAGTTGCATTTAGCCCATTGAAGACCTTCCGCAACAAGTATGGGTTGATTCTTTTGTGCTGCGGCACTGCTCACGATGGCGAGCAGCATTGCCAATAGTGTCAGATTGCGTTTCATATATCAATTGTATTCTGTTAGTACTGTACAAACCTAATCTATAGTCTTTACTTTACCAAATGATTGATTAAAAATATCCGTTACGGCGGATGTGTCATCCCCAGCGAGGTGAGTTGTGCCATCATAGCCTGTGCTACACAAAGTATCGGCAATAGGAATAATATACGTTTCATAACTTTTTTGTTTTTTTTGTTTAACATGGTGCAAAGATAGACCATTTTGAATGGGGCACCAAGAAAACATGCAAAAGATTAGCTAACACTTCAGTTTGTAACACTTTGATAATGAGTAAAATAAAAAGTGTTAGGTAAGTCGTTACCTAACACTTTTGTGAATTCTTCTTGAGTAATGGCTTATGTGGTTGATTTGCAGTGAGTTACTACCCTCCCTAAAATTTATAGGCAAATAGCGATTTCTATGAAACTGTTAGCTCATTTGTTGAGGAGTTAACGTACACGTTGCGGTATTTGTGCAAGAATAATGTCCTTGCTCGGTGCATCGGAATTCTTGATGCGAGCAATCAAGCGACTCTTATATACCCAAAGCTTTTTGGAGTCTTCTTGGGTAAATAGGCAAATGGTCTGTATGGAGAACCCTGCGCAGAAATAGCAAAGCAGGCGGAAGTCCGACTCCTTGAATTTAGGGAACTCACGGCGAAGATGAGCTATAGCATCGTTACAACCATCGTTTACAATAGCTTCGAGGCGAGCATAACCTTCGTCGGATGAGAAGAAGCTGATAGTTTCGCACACTTGCTCGAAGATGTGTCCGCTACGCAACTCTTCTTTGGGATTCTCATAGTAGGTGGTACAGAGTTCATCGAGCAGATTGTATTGTTCCTTGAAGAGTGAGGCAATACGTTGCTGTAGGGTAGCAGTGTCGGTGGCTTGCTGCTGCAAGGCATCGGTGACCTTATCTAATTCCTCCACCTTGTGATAAAGGGTAGCACGCAGTTGGTCGGCAGCATCCATATATTGCTTGACCTGCTCCTCCTTCTTGCGGAACGCTTCGCGATAGAGCATCCATAACACTACAGCTACAATTGCTATTACCAAGGCTGCGATACCCATGAGGTAGCGATAGTTTAAGTTGCGCAGCTCCTCCACTTCCAAACGATTTTGATAATGACTAAGTTGAGATGCTATCAGAGGTTGTTGTAGGGATATTCGCAATACGGAATCCTGATGAGCAAGCAAATATTCATGACTACGCAGAGCCATATCCTTATCGCCTAATAGTTTACCCACTAAATAACTTTTATTCCATAGCATAGCAGTATCCTCGGATAAAGAACATGTACTCCATGCTTTAGCTAACGCCTCTTCTGCAAGAATCTTATTACTCTTTAACGCATGATAATAAGCGATGATTCCATAAGTGGTCGCGTTTGAGGGAAACACTTCAAATGGATAACGCGTAAAAAGCGAATCCAAAGCATTAGTATCTCCTGTGGCATCATACAAGCGTAGTAGTAGATTTATACCACTATATATAATAGAGGTTTCATTATGTTTCTCTCCCCATACTAAAACTTCATTAAGGAGTGAATCCGCATGGGGAAATTGCTGCATATTCAAATAAAAGAGTCCCATATTACGTTTGGCAACGTTGGCCAAACGCTCCATATTGTTTTCTTCAAAACAACGGATTGATCTTTCCAGATTGTCAATCGCTCGTTGATAGTCATAATCATTACCATAAAGAACACCTATATGTAAATACAATAGCCCCACAGGGTAAGGCGCTTTCACCTCATCCACAAAATCCTTGGCACGTGTATAGGCTGTCATCGCTTCGTGACGCAAGCCTGCATTGGTAAATATACGACCATGGTAGTAGAACGCCTGCAGACGATGTAGCGCGGGACCGCGACGGTCATAGTAGCGAGTAGCTACGCTGATAAGCGAGTCATCTGTGACATCGACATAGCTCTTGTCTTGCGCCTCTACGGTAAGCAGCGCATAGAGGGCACGCGCCTCGCCCCAGCACGGCATATCAGCAGCGGTGAGCACTGCGAGTACAGAGTCGGGCACATCGTTCACACGAGCCTCCAGCTCCTGGAGCTTGCGCATAGAGGGAGCATCGCCACACCCCACGCAGAGGGTAGCGACGAGAAAGAGATATAGCAGTATACGACCTTTCATGTCGCGAAGGTACGAATAAATGGGGAGATATGCAAAACGAAATATAAGCGGTGATAACCCGTAAAGAGTAAAGGCAACCCCGTGGGGTTGCCCTATACTTTGTGTGCATACGCTCTCTCCGCAATGGGAGGGGTATGGTATACTTAGAAGCTGTTGAGCTTGTTGCGCGCTTCGGTGAGCATAGCGGGGAAGTCCTTGCAGTGCTGGCTCTCGAGGTCGAAAGGCTTAATCAACTCATCTAACTCGGCGAGTTTTGCAGTGTTGCCCTCTGCAGTAAACTGCTCGCGAAGGACACGAATCTTCTCATAAGCCTGGATACCCTCAATCACTTTCTCAAAGCGTACAGAGCTGCGGCCATAGGGGTATATGATATAGGTATCACCTGCAGACCATTGACGGAAGCGTGTATCGTGGAGAGGATCCTTCACCCAGCTATTGTAAGCCCAACGCAAGTAACCGTCATAGCCGACATTAGCAGCGTGGAAGCCAAACCATGAGCCCTCTACAGGTACAGAGAAGGTGAAGGTGTTGGGCTGATACTCCATGCAACAGGTGTAGAAAGTTGTGTTCTTGCCCTCCTTTTGGCGACGCTCCAATACCTCTTTGGGGAGCTTCTTGCCTTGGTTCAAAGCTACACAATAGTCATAAAGGTCTGCCTCAATCTCGGGATGGTAGTTACCTGCGAGAGCAACCTTAAACTCAGGGTCAGCCTTGCGGATAACTGCAATAGCTTTCTGCATAGCGTGCATGGGGCGCTCGTCCATACCGATAGAGGTAATCGAGAACCAGCCCTTCTCACGCAAGTGCTTAGAAAATGCCTTCAGCATGGCAACCCACATCTCTTCGTAAGCAGCATCGCCAGGAGCAGCTTTGAGGGTCTGCATGCGATTGGTAGCTACGTCATAATAGGGGAAGTTGAGAGCCCAAGGAATCATTGAGTAGCAGTTGATCTGCTTGTCGATACCGCAGCTCATCATAAACTCGACCCAGCGGTCAAACACGTCAAAGCCGAAGGTCCATGAGCCATCGAGGTTCTTGATCCATGTTACCATAGAGTCAAAGTGGTCCTGAGTCTGTCCGTTCCAAGGCTTGTGCATGATGCTGGTGGTGATTACCTTCTGACCTGCAGCAGCAAGCATCTCTATTGAGGGACGCATCGCTTCGAAGTGAGCCTCGCTCCAAAGAGGAGTGTTATAGTAGCGTGCCTCGGTGAAGGGGTTCTGCCACAAGTCGAGGTGGAACTCCCAGTCTTTAGGTGCGGGCAATGTGTGACTTAAAACCTCAATCTGCAAGGGGAGCTTAGCTACAGAACGCTTGCCTGCCTTGATATTGAGTGTACCGCTATAGATACCAGGAACAGCATCAGCAGGAACTTGGCAGCTTACCCATACCGAGCGTGTGCTCATAGCTTCCATAGGCATGGTCTTAGCATGGATATCAATGATATCGGCTACCATAGCAGAGTCAAATACTGTACGATCGGGGCGGCGACCACAACCATCACCACGACCATTGTCGGTACGCTTCCAAGAGTCTGTCTTCACGTAGCGTACGAATGATGCTTTCACTGCATCTGCAGGCAAAGTATTGCGGCCACTCTTGAACGATGAGAGTTCAACGCTGATAGGAGCGAGGCTGTCTGTAGCTACACCGCTATAGATGAGAGCCTGTGCGCTTACGCGCTCTCCGCGCCATGCGGTAAGAGTCTCTTTCTTATTGAGTGCCTCAGTGTTGGGCATCTCATGCCATGCGTAGCGTACGTCTGATGTACCCCATGCGGCACGGATGTTTTTCACCTCTTTCCAATCTTCAGCAGTGGGCTGTATATGGTCGGTAAGTTCGACAAATGTGTCTTGTGCTTGTGTCAAGCATGTGCAGCCAATGAGGGCAGCAAGTAGCAATGTCTTTTTCATTCGGTTAATAGTGTTGATATGTGATAATTTATTATTCTTCTATACCTGTGGGACGCATGATGTACAGCTTGTCATTGGGGCGTATACGATCGGGGACCTTGAACGATACGTGTGCTCCCTTTTTGACGGTGTCGACGGGCTTGAGATTTACACGTGCTTCATCAAGCGTCAGATACATAGCACCAGTAGTATGTCCTGTGATGAGGAGTTTGTCTCCTACGTGGAGCTCGGCTGCTTCGATAAGGAACTCTGCCACACCGATATTAGAGTAGTAGCGGATGCCTTTGCCCGCATATACCTTGCGCTCTGTAGCATTAGAACCATAGTGGCGGGTCCACTCACCCAAGCGCTGTCCCAGGTAGTAGCCGTTCCAGAAGCCACGATTGAAGACAGTGCGCAGGCGCTCGTCCCACTCATCTTTCTTCTCCTCGGTGAGCGTACCTTCGAGATAGCTGTCTATGGCTTCTCGGTAACACTCTACTACGGTCTTTACATATTCGGGGCCACGTGCACGACCCTCAATCTTGAATACGCGTACGCCAGCCTCCATCATCTCATCCATGAAGCGGATGGTCTTGAGGTCTTTGGGCGACATTACATATTTATTATCTACCTCCAGTTCTATGGTGCTCTCCTTATCGCTGAGCAGATAGGTAGGCTCTTCATTGCGCTGAATGTCATATCCGCGACGGCATACTTGCATGCAGGCGCCACGATTGGCAGATGCGCCCAACTCATGCAGACTGAGGTAGCACTTGCCCGATACGGCCATACACAATGCTCCGTGGCAGAACATCTCGATGCGGATAAGTTCTCCCTTGGGACCGCGTATCTGCTCATCCTGTATGGTCTTGTAGATGGCGGCTACTTGCTTAAGGTTTAGTTCGCGAGCCAGCACCACTACATCAGCAAAGCGAGCGTAGAACTTCAGCGCCTCAGCATTGCTGATGTTGAGTTGTGTAGAGAGGTGTACCTCTTGGCCTATGCGGTTGCAGTAATCCATTACCGCCACGTCGGCTGCAATCACGGCTGAGATTCCCGCCTCATAAGCAGCATCTACGATGGTGCGCATCAGCGCCATATCTTCGTCGTAGATGATGGTATTGATTGTGAGGTAACTCTTGATGCCGTGCTCGTCACAGGTAGCAGCTATCTCACGCAGGTCGTCGATGCTGAATGTGTTGGCCGAGCGGGCACGCATGTTGAGGTTTTCTATACCGAAGTATATACTATCGGCACCTGCATTGATGGCTGCAGCCAGCGATTCGCGCGAGCCTACAGGAGCCATTATTTCGAAATCTTTTCTGTTCATCCTACAAATGTAAGCAATATAAATTGTAAAAAGCGAATAATCGTTTGAAAAATATTTAACAAGGCTAAGGGGTTACTGCGGCAATGTCACTTGGAACTTGTCACTATGAGTATGCTCACGCAGTAGTATCGCCTTCATCTGCTCTACAATCTCGGGATGCTGAGCTGCTAAGTCATTGTCTTCGTGCAGGTCATTAGCCAAGTTGTAGAGGTAGCATTGGCCCTTGTGTACCACCAATTTCCAGTCTCCCATGCGTAGCGCCATCATATTGGTCTCGTGAAACTCCCAGTAGAGGAACTCATGCTTCTTCTGGCGCCCTTTGTCGAGCAATGTAGGCGCAAAGGAGAGTCCGTCAAAGTAGTCGTTCTCAACGTTCGGATTGCTATATTTCTTTACATAGAGCTTGATGCCTGCCACATCGCAGAACGTAGGCATGAGGTCATAGAATGCAAGCTGATGGTCATTGGTGACACCTGCCTCTACCTTGCCTGGCCACCAGGCTATGAAGGGCACGCGTATGCCACCTTCAGTAGTGCTACGCTTGGTACCACGCAATAGTTTTTCGGTGTTGAAATAGTCGGGGTCTCCACCTCCCTCAGTATGAGGACCATTGTCGCTGGTGAAGATGACGAGGGTATTCTTGTCCAATCCCTTACGGCGCAGTAGGTCGAGTACCTCGCCCACATACATGTCGAGACGGCTCACCATAGCGGCAAACTGCTGATGTGCTACATCCGTAGGATTATAGCGCGACCAAGGGTCGCCTCTATAGCTCTTCTCTACGCTGAAGGCATCTTGATATGACTTGAAGACTGAGTCTTCGGGCTGCGCCAGCTCGGCGTGAGGAAGCGTGTAGGTGAGTATGCCGAAGAAGGGCTTATCGGGCGTTTGACTATCTATCCACTCCAGCGCACGGCGATGTATCAGCTCTGCAGAGTAGTCGCGACGGTTCTTGTAGTCGGGACCATGCATGGCGTAGTTGACATTGTTCTCCAACACCTCGCGGCGCACTGCGGTGTCTCCTGCCTCACGACTATAGGCGTTGAGGAAGTTGGGATAATATAGATGAGCCTGGAACTGGCACATGAAGCCGTAGTACTCATCGATGCCGCGCTTGTCGGGAGTAGATATAGAACCTTCGTAGCCTCCGGCCCACTTGCCAAACATGCCTGTAGTGTAGCCATTATCCTTCATAATCTCGGGGAGGATGATGTGGGCGGTGTCGTAGGGCTCTTGGCCTGTCTGTACGGGGTCTTGATTGTTGCCATACATCATGCTGCCGATGCGGTACTCCTTGTTGCCGCGCACCCAGGTGTGTCCGGTGTGCTGACCTGTCATAAATGAAGCACGCGAAGGCGCACTCACGGGACTGCCCGCATAGGCTTGGGTAAAGCGCATACCCTCACGTGCCATGCGGTCGAGATGAGGCGTGCGGATATACTCTTGTCCATAGCAGCCTACATCGGCATAGCCCAAATCATCGCACATGATATAGATGATGTTGGGGCGATTATTTGCCTGTGCTTGCAGAGCAGGTGTTGCCATCAGTCCGCAACTGAGGAGGAGCCATTGTTTCTTGTCCATAGCGTAGGTGTATGCTTGTTTTTTTACTTAACCAATATTTTTTTGCCGCAGGTGTAATAAATTCCTGCCGGTAGGGCGTTAATTTCATCCGTATTGCCCACCCTTACGCCCATGACGCTGTATACGTCTGTGGGGCAGAGGGGAGTGCTGTCTGTCAATGTGTTAATATTATTGACAACCTCTTTGCTCATCGATCCATAGTAGTAGAGGCGGAAGTTATCGAAGATGCTCCAATAGTAGTCTGCCGAACTATTGCAGCGCAGGCCAATCTTGAGGCTTCCCTTCTCGGTGGTCAGCTCTGTAGTCACGGCATTGTCATATAGTCCCTTCTTAAAATAGATGCTTGCCGCCTCCATATTATTCGGGATGTATTTTGTGGGCGAGCTGCCTACAGAAGATTCGTTTCCACCCAAATGTATTGTTTGTACTTCGGAGGCAATGTGCTGAATCTTTTGTGTGGCGCTATTGGCGTAGAGCAGTGTTGTCACATTGTTTTTACCTCCAATGTAGGCATTGTATGAGTCGGTCGAAGAGCCTGGGCGCTGAAATGCCTGAACTCTCACTTGATAGGTGCCCGCAGGGAGCTCCTTGATGGTCTGATTAAAATCAAATGTAGCCTGGTAATACTCCATGCAAGAGTAGCTCAGCGTGGGTGAATCTGACCATCCCGTAGCATCGTCGATGGCTGCATTGGCCACCATGTAGGTGAGGTCAAAGGGCTGCTCCACCTTGCTCGGTGTGGCATTGGCAAGGAACTGCATCAAAGCCTCCTCAGCATTGGCAAGAAGCGTAGCTATCTCGCTGACACTGAGCGATTGGCCTCTCTTATTCTCTAACTCAGAAATGATAGTCTCAATAGCCGCATCCGTACCCTCCACATCTTCGACATGGGGTACTGCCACCAATGACTTGATGTGCTGAGCCATATCATCGAGCTCTCCCATGAAGCTACCTACTGCCGCAGACTCAAACTGACTCACCTCATCCTCAGAGAGTAGCACCCAGCGCTGTACGGTGGCGCCATCAGTGAGGCTAAAGGTCGCCGTAGACACAGCACCACTAGTAGTAGCCACCAGACATGTGGGATTCTGCTTATGCTCAGGATGGATAATCCAGTAGCCTCGCACATTCATCTGTGCATCACCACTACCCAACTTCAGATTCTTGCGTGAGCGCATCATGTGGAAGTTCTCATTCGTGCCTGCTGCCGCTTTGGCAATGGTGCGTATACCATTGTTGCCTGTGCCGGCATAGGTCATATAATGCCCTGTAGCCACATTGCGCAGCTGGTAGTAGCAACTCTTGGGGTCAAAAGTGACGTACCATGCCGCACTATCATTACCGAGAGCCTGCTCTGCCGAGAGACTCTTCCATACAAGTTGGCCCTTCGTATTCTCAATGATGTAGGAGTCATAGAGTCCGCGTCCCTCGTTCTCATTCTTTATATAATACTTCACGGTGTCATCCTGCTCGAAGGCATAGTGAGGCGTGCTGAATCCTCCCGTAGGGGGCAATCCATCTTCGCCCAAAGCTTGATAGATGAGCGCATTGCTGATGTAGAGCATACTCTCGCCCGTATCTTCATGAGCACCATTCACGCCATAGGGCCACATGTGTGTACCGTCGCCCGTGAGCACCGATGTGGTACTATTATCCAAGAAGCGCACTACTGCAGTTGCTCTATCTCCCAGCCAGTCGCCACGTCCACTGCCTGCACGCATAGGCGAACTGCCATCGTACCACACACTGTGTGTGCCTACACCGATGGCGTGGCCCAACTCGTGCAAGATGGTACCCGTACGCTGATACGAGGCATTAGGACCTACACGCATCCAACCTCCGTAGCTACAATCGGCAGTAGGAGTGCCCGAGCCGTAGTGCACATTGGCATACAAGCCGCTGATGCTGGTATAGGTATTCAGATAATCCACCGCATCGGCCACGGCAGCATTGATGCGCGCATTGGCTGCCGCATCGGCGCCATTGTCGTAGCCCCATGTGACATTGCCCTTGGGGAGTGTGATTACCTTCACCACATCACCATATCCTACGGCGTAGCCCTTGGTCATCGCGTAAGCTCGCACATAATATATAGTAGAGGGCTCCAGTCCCTCCATCGCGTAGATGCGTCCGTTCTGAGAGTAATACTTGGTAGAGCGATTGTCAAGGATGGTAGGTTCGGGTGAGGTACTCCAGCAGAAGCCCTGCTCTTGCAGGTTGCTGCCACTGATGGTGCTTCGGCCTAACGCTACTGTAGAGCCGCGAGCCACATATTTGTGTGTCGTGACGCTTGGCGCCGCTCCTGTAGGGTTAGCCAGACGGTAGTAGAATATAGCCTCCTCCAAAGTTTCAGCAGCAGCCTTTATCTCATCAGGAGTCACTCCCTCTGCTGAGATTGTTTGCTTGGCTTTTGCTATAGCCTCTTGCAGTGCTGTAGCTCCGTTGCCTGTAGCATCGCCAAGTAATGTTTCGGCCTCCTTGATGGCAGTAGTCAATGCTTCAAACTTCTTCTGCTGCTCCTCATATTCGCGGATGACTTCGTTGAGCAAAGCGGTAGCTGCCACCTGCTCCTCGGGTGTGGCGGTAGCATCATTCATTACCGCATTAGCGGCATCGAGAGCCTCCTTGAGCTTGTCTGCGCCACTGCTCGTACCATCTCCGTAGAGCTGAGCAGCCTTCTTAATACTATTTGCCAATAGACTTCCGTCCCAACTATAAGAGATTAGTTTGATGTAATCAATCGATAGTTTTGCCGAGTTGACAGAGCCTCCAGCTACAGCCTTCATACCAAGCTGTACTTTTCCCTCCCTCGTGGTCAATAGCTTGAACTTGAGAGTATCTGTTACCCACTGATGAGCAGGGAAGGAGTTCTTCTTTGACATGATGTTGTTACCTGTTGATGGCATCCATCCCACAAGACTCGTAGCCTCTGTCGATGAACATCCATTGTAGTAGGCGGTAACTAAAGCATATTCGCCCTTGGGCAATGACACCTCTTGGTAGAGCTTTATCGACTCCTCCCACCCTGTACTGATGGCCAGCACTCCACCTTCGGTAGTACCATCAACATTGTTTGCCGGTACACTGGCACCGTTGAAGGTCTTTTGAGTACCTATCTGATAGGTGCCTACGATGGTGTAGTCCATGGAGTAGTCGTTAGTCCACTCTGCCACATCGAGCATCTCCTGAGCTACGTTGCCTGTACTATTGACATCGTAGTCATAATGTGTATCGAAACCCGCATTCTTCAGATAGATTGCCGTGACGTCCACTTGTGCCATTGCATTCGCTGTGCCCATCAAGAGGCACAGCGAAGCAACGAATATATTTCTCATGTTTTTCATGTCGGAGAGGAACTTACTTCTCTATCGTATTCAACTTCTTGTCTACGAGCATCACATCCTTCATCTCGAGATTGAGTTCGCCGCTCTTACGTGCCACAAAGGTGATCTCTACAAGATTGCCATTGCCACTGATAGTACCCTTGTTGCCTGTGTTCACGAAGGTAGGATAGAGTGCCTTCTGTTTATTTGTGTGCAGACGGTCATAGGTGAGGTTCTCCATCTCACCGGTGCCTACAGCTGTGGTTCTTACATACATGAGCTGCTCTGCGTCGTAGGGGAGAGCTACGCTCCATGCGTTCACCTCACTGAGGCCATTGCCACTGATGACAACCTTCACCTCCTCGCCCTCACGGATGCTCTTCGGAGCTACGAGGCTAAGCTCACCGCTCAGTGTACCCATGCCCTGGGTGTTCACGCCACCGTGAACGGTAGTACCTACGGTAGAGATGTCGTATGCGTCGATGAGTCCATTCTTGTTGATGTCACCACCAATGATGTATCCGTCAAAGTCAGAGTCACCTGCACGCAGGCCAGTATAGTTCATATATGAGGTGAAGTCATCCATATCCACACGGTTGTCGTGGTTGATGTCACCCTGAAGGATGGTCTCAGTGCCAGGTACCTTGAAGATATACATCTCGCGTCCTGAGCCGAAGGTGCCACGAGCAGCAGTGATATCCATCTTCATGTAGCGAGCCGAAGACTTGCCGTCGAAGGTGATGGTCTTCACAGTACCGTCGGGAGCCCAAGTGAAGGCTACAGGCTCACTCCATGCCTTGCGGTCAGCGCTGTACGAGATGGTACCCTGAAGGAGCGTACCGTTGCCACCATCCTCACGGGGGAGATACTCGAGCTTGTCGAGCACGTTCACACCACCGAGGTCAATCTCCATGGTGAAGGGCACTGCGCCTCCCGCCCATTCGGTATGCCATATGCTGGCCTCATCATAGTCGAAAAACTTGTGGATGCCCTGTCCGGGTTGGTTCTTACAGGTGGTCTCAGCCTTGATGCCGGGGATGGCAAACTCCAAGGGGTTAGAGAGTGTCTGCACGGTAGTCTCGGCCCACTTTGATGCGCCTGTAGCATTTACGGCACGCAGACGGAAGGTATAGTCAGTCTCAGCATTCAAATCCTCGAAGCGGAGCTTGCTGTCGCGGATGGTAGAGTAGAGCATGCCATCAAACTCAATCTCGTAGTAGTCAGCCTCAGGCAACAGCTCCCATGAAGGAGTGAGCGCATAAGGCTCGATATTCTCTTCTGCGAAGGTGATCACAGGAGCAGTCAGAGCGCCCGTTTTAGCCACCAAGGGGTCGCCCTCAGCGAAGGTATAACCCTCGACGATCACCTCTACGGCATTCTCGGTAACGTCAGTAGCAGCCAACTTCACCATCAAGCGGGGAGCACCCTTGATGCTCACCTCGGCAGAGGCTGTTTCATGTGTAGCGAACTGATTGAGCTCGGGCTCAGCCTCGAAGTAGAAGGCATTCTCGCTCAGTATGAACTCAGGTGCCGAAGCCACAGCCTCGAGCTCCACCTTCTTGCCGCCGACCTTGGCAATCACCTTCTTGGGAGCAGCATCCATGTAGATGCGCATCTCCGTACGCTTCTCAGGAACGAAGCCGTCGAAAGAGCCGGTAGTAGGAGCGATGGTGATGACAGCCTTACCCTTCTTCGCCTGGCTATTGATCTTGGTCTCAACGAATGCGCCAGTGAGGTAAGCCTGTGTGCGGCCATCGTCATCATATTCTGTGAAGCTGGTCTCGCCATAGGGATAGAGGTCATAGATACGGATAGAGGGGTCAAGCTCATATACATTGTTGTGCGGACGTGTGAGAGGCACGATAGCACCAGCCTTCACGAAGAGGGGCTGCTTCCACAGAGGAGCGTCGTAGCTGTTGATGATGCGTCCGCCCTTGTAGTGCTCGCCGCTGAAGTAGTCTACCCACATTCCCTCGGGGAGGTAGATGCCGTTGCGGATATCATTACCCTCAGCATCAGCAGCAGTATTCTGATAGATAGGAGCCACGAGATACCAGGGACCAAACATGTACTGATACTGTGTAGCCTTACCCAAGGTGTAGGCATTCTCGGTGTCGAGGAACATGGCACGTACCATAGGCATGCCAAATACGGCCTCGCGAGCGATGCTGTAGGTATAGGGTGTCAATACAGACTTCCACTTCAGGTATGAGCGGTTGATAGATGTAGCGGGCTCGCCCAAGGCGTGAGGATACTTCTCGTTGGCACCCCAGCCGTCCATGTTGAGGAGCATGGGTGAGAAGGTCTTCCACTCATAGTCGCGCACATTGACGGGCACGTTGTTACCGCCGAAGATACCGTCCATATCACTTGAGACGTTGGGCTGACCAGAAAGTCCCGAACCAATATATGTGGGGATGTGGAATCGGATGTACTCCCAGTTGCCACCCGTCTGGTCGCCACTCCACAGGCCTGCATAGCGCTGTGTACCTGCCCAACCGTCGAGGGTGATGATGAAGGGACGTGCGTCGTTACCAAACTCGGGCATCACCTTGGCCACGTCGGCCACACCATTGAGTCCGAACGAGTAGCCGGGACCTACCCATGCCACGTCGGTCTTGAGGATACGTACGCCAGCGTCGCGCACCTCGCGGATGATATCGCGTTGCAACAGAGGCTCCACACCCTCCTTGGGGTAGAGGTCAGACTGAGTCCATAGACCCAGCTCCACGCCATGCTGACGTGCATATTCGCCAAACTGGCGCAGGTTCTCGATGTTGCCTTCAAGTGTACCCGTCTGTCCGTATCCGGCACCATATCCATCGTTGGGGAGGATCCATCCGAGCGGCATATCATGAGCGGCATAGCGGTCAATCACGGCACGAGCCGAGAACTGATAGTTATCACTCTTGGCAGGCACCTTCACTTCGCCCTTTCCGGCAACAGACACCGATTCAGCCATGTCGCCGTAGTTCTTCTCACCATTGAGCGTCTCTCTGAAGCCGCCATTATTCTTCTGGCTCTCCTTGTAGCGCTTGCCATCCTCGAAGAGCACACCGCCGACCTCGGTCTCTACCCAATAGTCGCGGTTGTAGGCATTGAGGTGACCCTCATAGAATCCGAACTTGGGCAACAATACGGGGTTACCCGTGAGCTGATAGAAGTCATTGAGCAGCGTCACAGGGCCCTCGCCTACCATCACGAAGAGGTCGAGGTAGTCACCGTCGTGCTGCATCTTTACAGTACCGTCAGCCTCGGAGTTGAAGTCATACACACCCTTCTTGAAGGTATACCACATCACGCCGTAGCCGCCTGTTGACCAGTAGAACGGAGTGGGTGAGGTCACGCCACCATCTACCCAGTTGTTTGAGTTGATGATCTGCACCACCTTGCCACGGTGTGAGAAGCGGCCATTCTGCATACCGCCACCGTAGAAGTACTCCTTGTCGTCAGCCTTGAGAGTCATCGTAGCTACACCCTCCTTGATGGTTGCGGGAGCAGTCTCCTCTACCACCACCTTCTTGCTGGCGAGGTCAGTCACTGTCATCAAACCAGTAGCCTTGTCCACTACCACCTTGATGCGAGGAGTTGTCATTATAGTCTTGCTACCCTTCTCTTTCACTGTGAGGCTAGTCACCGCACGGCGTGGATTGTTCACCAAGATCTGTGCCTCGGGCGAAGCCACTGGGTCGCGCAATTCGCCACCCTGAGGGTCTTGAAATACTCGGAAGATGTCATCGCCATAGAAGTCAAACGTACGGCATACGCTATCAGCGAGATACACCTCCACCATTGTGTCATTCACAGTCATCTCCCCCTTACCATTGCACTGCGCAAATGTGAGGAGTGCTACCACTGCCACTGCAGTCATCATAGTAGCCTTTGCGATTCGATTAAAGAAGCTTTTCATCATAGTTGAGTACATTATAGTTTTGTTATATTTTGCGTCTTCGTGATGCGCACATCAGTGCGCAAAGATACAAAAAAACGAGCAAAATAGCAGCAAGTTTGCTGGGATATTTTCAATATTGACAAACTTTTACATCGGGTCAACATCGTAGTAGAGAGTCACTCCGCTGAGTAGACCTTGTTGAGAGACGCTTTGCTCTACAGCATGAAGACATTGGCGTACGCGAGATACACCCAAAGAGAGTTCTGCTTTGAGCATTAGCTTGCGGATAAAGAGGCCTTGCACACGAGCTACGGAGGGGGCTTCGGGACCTAGTATGCGGTCGCCAAAGTAGTGGCGTAATCCTTGACCTACAGCATCGGCGGCATGAATCACATGGTTCTCGTCGCGCCCCTTTACATAGATGTAAATGAGGCGACAATAGGGCGGGTAGCGAAAATATTCGCGTTCTGCAGTTTGGTCTGTATAGAGTGAGGAGTAATCATTGTTCACCACTTGGCGAATGACAGGAAGTTCTACATTCTTTGTCTGCAACACCACCAATCCTTGCTGTCCACGTCGTCCTGCACGACCTGCCACCTGCGCCATCAGTTGGAAAGAGCGCTCATAGGATCGAAAGTCAGGAAAGTTGAGCATGGTATCGGCATTGATAATTCCCACTACATGTACCTTGTCAAAGTCGAGACCTTTTGAAACCATCTGTGTACCGATAAGTACATCGGTATTTCCTTCCTGGAAATCTTTGATAATCTGCTCGCTCGCAGTCTTTGTACGTGTCGTATCAAGGTCCAGTCGGGCCACTCGTGCTGTGGGGAAATAGCGATGCACCTCCTCTTCGATACGTTCGGTACCCATACCTCTCTTGTCAAGAGCGCGCGTTCCACATGAGGGGCATTGCACAGGCATGCTGTATACGTTACCACAATAGTGGCATACTAACCTCTGTTGTCCTTGATGATAGGTAAGGCTGACATCACACCTATCGCACCGAGGCACCCAGCCACAAGCACTACATTCTAACATGGGAGCATAGCCACGGCGATTTTGAAAGAGTATGACCTGTTTGCCTTGACTCAGCGCATCACGCATAGCATCGTGAAGGGCTGTTGAGAATGGTCCATACATGCATTTTCGTCGATACTCATCTTTGAGGTCTACAACCTCAATGCGAGGGAGTTGCACTTGACTGTAGCGCTCGGTCAGTAATACCAAACCATACTTGCCACACTGAGCATTATAGTAACTTTCTATCGAAGGGGTGGCAGTACCCAATAGCACCTTTCCGCCAAAGCGAGAGGCTAATATCACTGATACGCTGCGGGCATGATAGCGCGGGGCAGGATCTTGCTGCTTATAGGTGGCTTCGTGCTCTTCATCAACGATGATAAGTCCCAAATCTTTGAAGGGAAGAAATACAGATGAGCGTACACCTAAGATAATATCATAAGGCTTGCCTGACAATTGCTTACGCCACACCTCTACGCGCTCGGCATCGGAAAACTTAGAGTGATATACTCCCAATCTCGCACCAAAGGCACGACGAAGACGCTCCGTCATCTGTCGGGTCAGTGCAATCTCGGGGAGTAGATAGAGAACCTGACGACCTTGACGGAGCTGCTCATTGATAAGATGGATATACACCTCAGTCTTTCCGCTCGATGTGACGCCATGGAGCAGACACACATCGCGCGACTGCCACACATTGTAAATACTGTCGTAAGCTGCTTGCTGATGAACACTAAGCGACGAGAGGTTGGGGCTGCCACACTCGGGAAAGTCCTCTAAGCGGCCGGTCTCCACTACATAGGTCTCTACGAAACCTCTTTCTATGAGAGCGTTCAACACCGAAGCGCTCATTCCGCTTTCCTTGAGCAGAGTGCTGCGAGTAAGCTCGCGCTGATTGGTGAAGTCAGGCGCTTCGCACTCAGTCAGTTCGATTAGTTTCAATAAGAGTTGCTGCTGCTTGAACGCTCGCTTAAGAGTATTCAGAGCTTCATTGATAGTCTCTTCGGAGCGACAAGTTTCGCTTAGTCGTACACGTATCTCACTCTTTGGTTTATAGCGTTGGTTTACAGATTCGTCCACTGTGATAGCACCCTTGTCAAGCAAGGCTTTGATGAGGCGCATATCTTGCTTCAATCCGCAGTGTTTGAGTAGCTGCTGTACTCGCTGCCGTGGGTTCAAGGAAAGGGCATCGAGTAGTTGCTGCTCCCGCTCCTTCAGGGGGGTATCGGCTACAAAATCTGTATTGAGCTCTACCAGTGTCTCGCTCTCTAATTTGAGGCCAGAGGGCAGTGCTGCTTTGTATACATCGCCAATGCTACACATATAGTAGTCTGCCATCCATTGCCACAGCGAGAGTTGCTGCTCTTGCACGATGGGTGTGGCATCGAGCACCTCTGTGATGGGCTTTATCTCATAATCTCCCTGAGGTGTATCGGTATGCTTGCGCACCACCAATGCCGTATAGTAGCGCTTGGCGCCAAACTGCACCACCACTCGACTACCCGTCTGCACCAAAGGCACATGGGTATCCTCTAACCGATAGCTAAAGCTACCAGCCAAGGGGAGGGGCAATATGACATCGACATACCACTGCATAATCTGCGCGAAGATACAAAAAACTACGGAAGATTGGGCTAAAAGACGCAAGAAGATTACATCTTTTTCTAAAACTATCAGAAGAAGATGTGGAATAATAAAAATAATGCTGGAGCTCACGCCCCAGCATTAAAAACAATAGTATTATTCTTTAATTTAGAAGACAATAGCTACAGAAGCTTGAATGGTATTAAACTTATAAGCTTCTTTATTTTCCATATCTGAGAATTGGAATTCGTTAGTGGCGCCAAATGGAACATTATAATTTACACCAACTTGCAAGAACTTAAGCAAATGAAGTGACGCACCAAGGTTAAAGCTAAGTGCAGAATCGTCAAGACTCAATTGTCCATCTTGCAATTCGTGGCGTTTTTCTCCTATATTAAAATCAAATTGCGGACCTGTTTCCAAAAAGAGACCAAACTTTTCAGAGCCAAACAATCTGACCATCAAGTTCAGAGGAACCGATAATGTATTCATATCAATAGCTTCTTGTTCGTTTGCCCAGACCATACCTGATTGTGAGTAAAGAATACTACCATTAATTCCTACTCGGCCAATAATTGTCAAGTCAAACTTAGGACCTATATAAAATCCTGTATAGCTATCTGTTTGCAACAGATTATCCTGCGTAAGTTCCTCTACGTTAGCCACATTAACACCAGCCTTGAGGCCCCAATTAAATTGCGCTTTTGCTCCAGTGAAAGAGCATGCAATCAAAACCAATAATGTAAGATACTTTTTCATAATCATAATGTGTCTTTTAGAACAAATAAGCCACAGATACCTGAATGGTACCAGCCTTGATGTTAGCCATTGCTGTCTGGTACTGACCATTGATGTTGGTGATGCTCTGCTTGATATCGTTGAACTTAGCAGCAGTCATACCTTCCATATTCATATTCTCAATATCTTGAGCGTTCATTACGGTCTCAACATCCTCAGCCGAGATAGTCTGGAAATCAGCAGTCTTACCCCAAGGCACATTGTAGTTGAGAGCCACCTGCAAATGATTGAGCAATGTGGCACCCACGCCTAAGTTGATGCTCAGTGTAGACTTCTCCAACACGTAAGCCTTGATATCACCAGTAGTCTCGCCATTAGCGCCTACGATGAGGTTGTTAAATACCTTTGAGGTCTCACCCACGTTGAAGCCAAATTCAGGACCTGCTGCGATGAAGATGTTAGCAAAGTTACCAAGGCCAAAAGCGTACTTCACATTCAAGGGAATCAAGAAACTGTTTTGCTTAAAGCTCTCATTATCACCGATAGTCATGCCCTTCTGAGAATACAATGCTGCAGCCTCGATGCCAAAGCCGAGAACAGGTATGCGTACCTCAGCCTTAGGACCAATGAAGAAGCCTGTATAGTTGTCAGTATTTAAGATTTGTTCCTTGCTATTCATGCCCTTCAAGTCAGAAAAATCGTTGCTAGCGAGGTTTACACCACCCTTTACGCCCCAACTAAATTGTGCCTGTGCAGGAATGGCCATGATAAGTGCAATGGCCGCGATTGCCATACGTGTAATCTTTTTCATAATTTTATGTTTTTAAAAATTTATGGCACAAATATACGATGTTTTATTCAAAAACAAGTACATTTTTTGCAATTATTCAAATAAACCTCTATCTTTGTTTCACTAAAACGCGCGGGTACTATTATAGTGCCTCAGGATAAACGAAATGAAGAATAAACTAAATAGGCTAAGTGCCATACGAATGATTATTGCGAGTGAGCGCATAGGCAGTCAAGACGAACTGCTTAGGCAGCTTCAGACGCAGGGCTTTGAGCTGACACAGGCCACACTCTCTCGTGACCTCAAGCAGATGCGAGTAGCTAAGGTCATGGCCAGTGATGGTTCGTACCTCTACGTGCTCCCAACCAATCCGCTGCATAGACGTGCAGCCAAGAGTAAGGAGACGCCATCACCCGCAAGACTCGGTTTTATCTCCATCAACTTTTCGGCCAACATAGGCGTCATCAAGACAAGCCCTGGCTATGCCAGCGGTATTGCCTACGATATCGACAGTAGCGATCTGCCTGGCGTGTTGGCTACCGTGGCGGGCGACGACACTATCCTCGTAGTTATCAAGGAAGAATACAGCCATGACGATATCCTCATGCAGTTGGGCGATATCATTGGCATGTGATAGCATTCTGATCAGAATACATAAAACGAAACAGCATGATTAAAACAGGCATTATAGAGGGTGCGGGATTTACTGGTGGTGAGCTTATACGCTTGTTGCTCAATCATCCCGACGTACATCTGATTTTTATTACTGGTCGCGGCAATAGCGGACAACATATCCATGAGGTACATCGTGGCCTCTATGGAGAGACTGACCTCGTCTTCTCTGAGGAACCCGAGTTAGACAAGATTGACCTCCTGTTCCTCTGCACCGAGGCTGAGGAGAGCCGTCAGTTTATGCAGACCTATACAATACCCGAGAAACTGAAGATTATCGACTTCTCGCGCGAATACCGTCTGAAGGAGAACTGCGGAGAGTTTATCTATGGCCTCCCCGAACTGAACCGCCGTGGCATCTGCAAGAGCCGCTTCGTGTCTAACCCTGGTAACTTTGCCACTTGCATCACCCTTGGCCTACTCCCATTGGCTAAAAATCTGATGCTGGGTGACGACATCTACGTACATGCCATCATCGGCAGTACGGGTCAGGGCCGCAAGTCGTCATCGATGACCCACTTTAGCTGGCGCAACAATAATGTCAGCATCTACAAGCCCTTCGTGCATCAGCATCTGCCCGAGATACACGAGTCTATCCATCAGTTGCAGAACAGCTTCCGTGCTAACATCCACTTCGTGCCCTATCGTGGCAACTTCACACGTGGCATCTTCTGCACCATCATGGTCAAGAATAAGGTTTCGGTAGACGAGCTCTATCAACTCTACACCGACTACTATGCCAAAGACTCGTTTACACACATCACTCCCGACAATATCGACCTGAAGCAGGTGGTCAACACTAACAAGTGCCTCATCCATCTGGAGAAGCATGATGATATGTTGCTCATTACCTCATGTATCGACAACTTGCTCAAGGGCAGCAGCGGACAGGCCGTACACAACATGAATCTCCTATTCAATCTTGAGGAGACGACAGGCCTTAACCTCAAAGCTACAGCATATTAAAATGAAACACATAAACTAACTAAAAATAAAAGGAAAAATGAAAAGACAACGCGTTTACAGCTTTTTGCTGATTGCATTGTGCTTGTGCACAACATGTATTGCTAAGGCTCCGAAGTATGTATTCTACTTCATCGGTGATGGCATGGGACTCAATCAGGTGATGTCTACACAGTACTACCTGAAGCAGTGCGAAGGTGAGTTGGGTATCACCCCTCTCGGCTTTGCTCAGTTCCCCTACACAGGTATTGCTACCTCTTACTCAGGCAGCAGCGACGTTACAGACTCTGCAGCTGGAGGTACAGCATTGGCTACAGGATGCAAGACTGCTAACGGAGTTATCGGTATGCTCACCGACAAGCAGACTCCCGCTATCAGCATCGCACAGATGGCTCACGACTACGGAGCACGTGTAGGTGTGACCACCAGCGTGACTATCAACCACGCTACTCCCTCATCATTCTATGCTCATCAGAAGAGCCGTAACGACTACTATGAGATCGGTCTTCAGCTCCCCGTATCAGGTTTTGAATTCTTCGCAGGTGGTAGCCTCGCTGAGAATACCAACCCCGACGACAAGTCTGCTCCCAAGCTCTACGACGTTATCGAAGAGGCTGGCTACACCATCGTACGTGGCTACGACGAGTATCAGAAGCTTGTTGATGCCGACAAGGTAGTGCTTATCCAGAAGGATGCCGCTGCAGCCAAGGAAGATGCTATCCCCTACGCAATTGATGCTCGCGAGGGCGACCTCACACTTGAGCAGATCACAGAGGCTGCTATCGACCATCTCTATGACAAGCGCCACAAGAAGGGCTTCTTCCTTATGGTCGAGGGCGGTAAGATTGACTATGCTTGCCACGCTAACGACGCTGCAGCAATGTTCCTCGAGACTGTGAACTTTGACAACGCTATCCAGATTGCCTATGAGTTCTACAAGCAGCACCCCAAGGAGACCCTCATCGTCATCACTGCTGACCACGAGACTGGTGGCTTCACATTGGGCACTGGCTCATATGCTCTCAACTTCTCTGCTTTGCAGTATCAGAAGGTCAGCAAGGCTGGTTTCTCACGCATCATCAATCAGTTGCGCCACGACACCAAGGACAACGTCTCTTGGGAACAGATTAAGGCAGCCCTCAAGGAGAACTTCGGCTTCTGGGATACCGTTAAGCTGAGCGAGCGCGATGAGAAGGCATTGTACGAAGAGTACCAGCGCTCATTCACAGGCGACAAGAAGGTACAGATGGCTGAGAGCCTCTACTTCCGCGACGAGCCTATCTCTGCTTTGGCAGTCAAGATTATCGATCGCATCGCTATGGTATCATGGCCCATCACCTCACACTCTGCAGCTTATGTACCTGTCTTCGCGGTAGGTAACGGCGCTGAGCAGTTTGTAGGCCAGATGAACAACATCGACATCCCCATGAAGATCGCTAAGATCGCAGGATACAAGAAGTAATTTGCAGTATACACCTTATATATATAATGGAAAAGAAATTTAAGAGAACGACCGTCACCTCGGCACTTCCCTATGCCAACGGTCCCGTACATATTGGTCACTTGGCAGGTGTATATGTGCCTGCCGACATCTACGTTCGTTACCTTCGTCTCAAGGGCGAGGAGGTGCTCTTCGTGGGTGGATCAGATGAGCATGGCGTACCCGTCACACAGCGTGCTCGCAAGGAGGGTATCACCCCGCAGGATGTAGTAGACCGCTACCACAAGATCATCAAAGACTCATTCAAGGAGTTTGGTATCTCATTTGACGTATATAGCCGCACCACATCAGACGTGCACCACAAGTTTGCCTCTGACTTCTTCCGCAAGCTCTACGACGAGGGCAAGCTGGTAGAGCAGGCTACCAAGCAGTTCTACGATGAGAAGACCGAAAAGTTCCTCACCGACCGCGACGTAGTGGGTGAGTGCCCCTACTGCCACAAGCAGGCCTACGGCAACCAATGTGAGGAGGGCTGTGGTCGCGCGCTTGAGCCTACCGAGCTCATCAACCCCCGCTCTAAGGAGACAGGCGAGACACCCATCCTCAAGGAGACCAAGAACTGGTACCTCCCTCTCAACGAGTATCAGCAGTGGCTCAAGGAGTGGATCCTCGAAAATCACAAAGAGTGGCGCCCCAACGTATATGGCCAGTGTAAGTCATGGCTCGACATGGACCTCCAGCCCCGTGCTATGACCCGCGACCTCGACTGGGGTATCCCCGTGCCCGTAGAGGGTGCCGACGGCAAGGTGCTCTATGTATGGTTTGACGCCCCCATCGGCTATGTGTCAAACACCAAGGAGCTCTGCGACAATGAGCCCGAGAAGTGGGGTTCATGGGAGAAATGGTGGCAGGATGAGGATACACGCCTCCTCCACTTCATTGGTAAGGACAACATCGTGTTCCACTGCATCATCTTCCCCGTGATGATGAAGGCACACGGAGGTTATGTCATGCCCGACAACGTGCCCAGCAACGAGTTCCTCAACCTCGAAGACGACAAGATCTCTACCTCACGCAACTGGGCTGTATGGTTGCATGAGTATCTCGTGGACTTCCCCGGCAAGCAAGACGTGTTGCGCTATGTGCTCACCGCTAATGCTCCTGAGACCAAGGACAACAATTTCACTTGGAAGGACTTCCAGGCACGCAATAATAATGAGCTCGTAGCCGTATATGGCAACTTCGTCAATCGTGCTCTCGTGCTCACCCACAAGTACTTCGACGGCAAGGTGCCCGCATGTGGCGAACTCACCGACTATGACAAGGCTACTATCGCCGAGTTTATGGACGTGAAGGCCGAGGTAGAGAAGCTGCTCGATGTATTTAAGTTCCGTGAGGCGCAGAAGGAGGCTATGAACCTCGCCCGCATCGGTAACAAGTATCTCGCTGACACCGAGCCTTGGAAGCTTGCCAAGACCGACATGGAGCGCGTAGGTACCATCCTCAACCTCTCATTGCAGCTTGCTGCCAACCTCGCTATCGCCTTCGAGCCCTTCCTGCCCTTCAGCAGTGAGAAGCTCCGTGGTATGCTCGGCATGGAGAGCTTCGAGTGGGAGCAGCTGGGCCGCACAGACCTGCTCGCAGCAGATCACCAGCTCGGCAAGGCAGAGCTCCTCTTCGAGAAGATCGAGGATAGCGCCATCGACGCACAGATGCAGCGTCTTGAGGACATCAAGAAGGCCAACGAGGCTGCCAACTACAAGGCTAATCCCGTGAAGCCCACCGTATCGTTCGAAGACTGGGAGAAGCTCGACATCCGCGTAGGTACCGTGCTTGAGTGCGAGCGCGTACCCAAGATGAAGAAGCTCCTCAAGTTCAAGATTGCCGACGGCCTCACCGACCGCACCATCGTGAGCGGTATCGCCGAGCACTACGCCCCCGAAGAGCTCGTAGGCAAGCAGGTACTCTTCATTGCCAACTTTGCTCCCCGCCAATTCAAGAATGGCCTCGTGAGCGAGGGTATGATCCTCAGTGCCGAGAACTTCGACGGCTCACTCGCAGTGACTTCAGTGCTCCGCGAGGTGAAACCCGGTAGCGAAGTGGTATAAGTAGATCACAAAATTCTACCATAATGAGCCCGCCCAGCAATGGAGCGGGTTCTTTTTTACCCCTACGGACAGAGCAAATTAATTGTAATCGTCATCTGTCATCGATCACGAACCGCGAAAAACGCCGAAATACACTCACTTTTTCAACCAAAAATTAGCGATTTTTCAGCATTAATTTTGCTCGCAATTTGTCCAAAAACGCCCATTTCATCGTGTTTTTCGGGAGAATTTGGGTCGTTTTTAACAGTCCTGATGTTGGTTTTTTTCTGAGGAAAAGACACACACAGGATGTCCACGTCCATGTCCACAATTACTTTGCGCACTCTCGATAAGGGCATAAATACTGTTGAGTAAAAATCCTTATTTATTATATTAGATATACGTAGTATATATAATATTTAAATAAGCTATTAATTATAGTCACCGCCGCGAGACACAGAGCATATTAATTGTGGACGTGGACGTGGACATTTTTGCCTCAAGTGTGATGAATCGTTATTGCTCCTCCCGC
>JAFZFF010000099.1 GCA_017556045.1 Bacteroidaceae bacterium
GTACAACAGTTCAGGCAAACTACTACATATCATCAACTCGGAAGGGAACAAACAGGGTAGCAGTTACTACTCACCTGAGAATAAACAATAACTAACCAAATAAAACCGATAAGAAATGACCCACAAGACACACAAAAAGATATTAGTGCTTTTGTTTGCCCTGCTGATCTGCTTACCGGGTCGGGCTGACAATATCATCCTACAGTGGATAGCATTTAACCAGACACAGACCATAAATATACCCAATACATCATCCAATGTCATAGTAGGTGTCACCTACTCACCGGATGATATCCCTTGTCAGACAGATGTCTATATAGAAGAGATCAATAATCATCTTATTGACAGATATGGGAATGACTTGCTTGTCCGGAGCATCAATCCCGAGGATATAGAATTTGTTATAACCGCGAACACAGCGACAACCGCCAGGACCTTCGTTCTCTATGGCTACACCTCTACTACTTTAACTATAGTCCAGGCAGGAACAAGTGCCCCTGATCCAGGACCTGATCCTGATCCGGATCCGGAACCAACCACGGATGATAAATTCAATATCCAGGGTAACTGGATACTGGATAGGACCTACACGAACACCGCAGGGACGACCTGGTATGATGACATCACATTCTATAACGGACTTGGATATGCAGACCAGATAATAAATATAAAGGCCTCCTCTACCGGGACCAATGTAGTTACCCCTGTGGAATATGACTCCCACTTCCGTTCGGATGCCAAGGTCTATCTGCCCTATTCGAGCAGCAGCACCACCCTCACCAGAGAGAGTGCGCCCTTGACATCACAGCAGAATTATTACACCGGTAAGTACGACTCGTCCGATGGCGCCAGAGCATACAGTCAGAACCTCTACGAAAGCTCTTCTCTTGACAGGATAAGCGGTACACGCAAGAGTGGCAGTACGTACGCAAACAAAATTACCACTGTCGGCTACTCGTCCAACAGTGCAAATGAGGTGCTGTATCTGAAAGTGACGTATGGTACAAGAGGATCAGTCTCCACTGCGACCCTCACCACCACATACTATCCCGCCTCTACCCTGAATAAGACTACAGTCACCGATGAAGATGGAGGGACTGTCATAGAGTTCAAGGACAAAAGTGGCAAAGTGGTTCTTCAGCGGAGTCTTGTTTCCGTAGGCACCTATGCCGACACTTACTATGGGTATGACCATATCGGAAACCTCCTGTGTGTTGTTACACCCGAGGGGAGCCGTTCCCTTACCTCGGGAGGATCCTACACCTATACAAACGCCATAATAGCGAAATATGCCTATCTGTATACCTATGACGGCTATGGCAATATGACGGAGAAAAGGCAGCCGGGAAGAGAGGCAGAGTACTATGTCTACGACAAGGGGAGGAGACTTGTCCTGTATCAGGATGGTAATCTCCGTTCATCCAACCGTTGGATATACACCACGTATGACAACTTCCACCGGGAGGTGGAAAGGAGCCTTGTCTCCACCACCCTGAGCAGAAGCTCCCTTCAGGGGCTGTATCACGCCTCATCGTTCAGCAATAAGTATGAGAATCTGACAAACCCCAATATCCCGGCCAACTCCTCGAGTGTGTCACTTGTAAGCATACTCTACAGTGCCAGATACCACGGATACACCTACAGCTCCTCATCAGATCCTACCGCATCGCTCCCCTTTGCAGCTACCACCATTGTTTCCCTATCAGACAAATCAACCCTCGTTCACGGGAAGCTCAAATATGAGAAACACCTCCTTTTGACCACCGGTACTACAGCACAATATAAAGAGACAGCATACTACTATAACGGTAAAGGAGAACTTTTGCAGAGCGTCACCAAGTATCCCAATGGGAATATCCTCCGCACCAGCTACAAATACACCTTCTTGGGAGATATTCAGACCAAGGAGGAGATATGCGGTAGCACCACCAAGCTTACCACATACACTTACGACACCCGAGGAAGAGTGACCGGAGAGAGTGTCACACTGGCCGGGGGCAGTGCCGCGACTGTCTCCTACACCTATGACGATCAGGGGAGGGTTAAGACCCGCACCTACGGCAATGGAGTGATAGAGACCACCTCATACAACATCCAAGGATGGCTCACATCCCTGGATACCAAGAAGAATAGCACCAATATCTACCGTCAGACCCTGAGCTACTACACGACAAACAAAGGGACCGCAGCCAGATACAATGGTAACATCAGCGAGTGGTTTACGCAGTATGGTACAGGAACACAGAACACCTACGGTTTCACCTATGATACGATGGGGAGGATCACTTCTTCGGACAGATATTTGGGTACCGGTACCACAGCAGAGAGTGCTTACACGGAGAGGGGAATAACCTACGACAGGAATGGAAATATCCTCACACTACAGAGATATGCCTCATCACTTCAGGATAATTACACCTACAGCTACGATGGAAACAAGATCACTTCCATCTCCTCATCGTCATACACACACGATTCCAATGGGAATATGACCACCGATGGGAAGAGGAATTTGCAGATAATCTACAATATCCTTAACTTGCCACAGAGTGTAAACCAAGGAAGTGCTACCAAAGCCACCTACGGCTGGTTCTCAGACGGGACGAAGTACAGTGTACAGGACAGTGGAGGGAATGGCTTCTACTACATCGGCTCTTTGATATACAGCATCTCATTAGGAAGCACCACTCTAGAGAGTACAGACTTCTCCGAGGGGAGGATTACGATATCGTTTGGATCGCAGAGTATCGAGTATCACCACAAGGATCATTTGGGTAGTATCAGGGTAATAACCAACAGCACTGGTCTCACCTCTGAACAGAACGCCTACTATCCTTTCGGAGAGAGACACAGCTATGGCAGCAGATGGCTCACCAGTCTTACCAACAGGCATAAATTCAACGGCAAGGAGGAGCAGACCACCGGCAGTCTCGGCTACCTCGACTATGGTGCCAGGATGTATGACCCTCAGACAGCAAGATGGCTGACTCAGGACCCGCTGGCGGAGAAAATGTATAGTCTA
>JAFZFF010000100.1 GCA_017556045.1 Bacteroidaceae bacterium
GCAGATCTCACGAATCTCACAGAGAACGCATCGTTACACTCGCGTTTTCCTCCGGGGTGTGTACATTCGGCTTTGCCGACAAGCTGCGAGAACTCCTTTCGATGCAGCCTGCTTCGTGAGATTCGTGAGATCTGCGTGAGAATTAAAAGAATTTGTGTACAAAGATTAGCTAATGTAGGGGGACGAGCGAAGCGGAGGGGGTATAAGCAGAAAGTTCATACCACCTCCCCCTCTATGAGGGGAAAAGCCTTCGGCGCTCCTTAGGGGAGATAAATCTCCCGTCGTCGTAACCGACGCTTTCATACCGCGTCGGCCTCCTACCTTAGGAGGAGAATTGTAAAAATGGGTAAACACCTATATTATTACCAACTTTAATCTGCATGGAAGTGTTAAATTGAGCTCACCTCTCACGGCTCATAGCTCACCTCTCAACTATCGCTGTAGCTTCAGGGTGACTGCTGACTGGCAGGGGCCTGCGCCCTCAATGGGGGGATTGTGTTTGGCCACGCGCACCTGTACGCATTGCAGGGTGGGAAAGTGATGGAGTAGGGCAGTGCCGATACGGCCACAGACGTGTTCGAGCAGCTGTGAGGGGATGTCCATCTCGTGCTTTACCACTTCGTAGGCCTCGGCATAGTTGATGGTACCGCTGAGCTCATCGGTGTCGATGGCATGGCGGATGTCTGCCTCGAGGGTGATGTCGACGGTAAAGGTGTTGCCCAGGAGACGTTCGTGGGGGAGTACGCCGTGGTGGGCGTGGAAGTTGAGGCCGCAGAGTTCGATGGTGCTATGTTGGATGTTCATATTCGGAAGGTATTTGCTGTGTATAATGAAAGGGAACCCTCAACGACTTGAGCGATTCCCTTTCTCGCGTATGTAAAAGAAAAAGATATAATTTTCTCTGATTATCCGCAACGGCTGGTGCCACAGTTGGTGCAGATGAGGCAACCCTCTTGGTATACGAGTGTCTCCTGTCCGCAGTTGGGGCAAACCTGTCCCTTGGCAGCGGTGCCGTCTTGTACGTACTTCTTCAAGGCACGCTCTACGCCGACCTTCCAGGTGTTGATGCTCTCGCTATCGAGCTGCAGTGAGCTTACGAGCTTGATAACCTGCTCGATTGGCATACGATAACGGAGCACGCCTGAGATGAGCTTAGCGTAGTTCCAATACTCCTTGTCGAACTTCTCTGAGAGGCCCTCGATGGTGGTCTTATAGCCACGCTTGTTGCTGAACTGGAAGTCGTAGCGCTTCACGCCATTCTCATCTACATTCTTGATGATGTAGCCATTGGTGACTGACTTGGGCAACAAGATACCCTCTTCGTCATCGGCCAAACCGGTGAAGATCTCGTAGGGGTGTCCGTCGAGCAAGCCTACGAAGGCTACCCACTTCTCCTTGTTGTTCTGGAAGCGCACCACGTCTGCCTCGAGCACGCGGGGGCGTGTCTCTACTACTACAGGGGGCTTACAGGTGCAAGGCTCCTCCTTCTCTTTGCTATCGGCAGACTTCTTCTTGTTGTCTGTAGCGATGAGCACTCCGCTACGTGATCCGTCGCGGTATACGGTGCAGCCCTTACATCCGCACTTCCATGCCTCTACGTAGAGGTCATTGACGAGCTCTTCGGTGACGTCGGCGGGGAGGTTGATGGTGACGCTGATAGAGTGGTCTACCCACTTCTGGATGCGGCCCTGCATCTGTACCTTCTTAAGCCAGTCGATGTCGTTGGCTGTAGCTTTATGATAGGGGCTCTCAGCGACCATAGCGTCGATCTCTTCTTGAGTATAGCGCTTGGTGGTGTCGTAGCCCTTGCTCTCCATCCAAGTTATAAACTTGGGGTGGTATACGATAAACTCTTCGAATGCGTCGCCTGTCTCGTCTACAAAGTCCACGTGTACGTCAGGGTCGTTGGGGTTTACCTTACGACGACGCTTGTATACGGGCATGAATACGGGTTCGATACCTGAGGTGGTCTGTGTCATGAGGCTCACGGTGCCTGTGGGGGCAATGGTGAGACATGCGATGTTACGACGACCATGCTGCTTCATCTCCTCGTAGAGGGCGGGGTCAGCATCTTTGAGACGGTTGATGAAGGGGTTGTTCTTCTCACGCTCGCTGTCGTAAATCTTGAATGCGCCACGCTCCTTGGCCATCTGCACTGATGAGCGGTAGGCCTCGATGGCGATGGTGCGGTGCACCTTCTCTGAGAAGTCGGTAGCCTCGTCGGTACCATAGCGCAGGTTCATAGCTGCCAGCATATCGCCTTCGGCAGTGATGCCTACACCTGTACGGCGACCGAGTGTGCTCTTGTCCATAATCTTCTGCCACAAGGTGCGCTCAGCTCCCTTAACCTCCTCGTTCTCGGGATCGCTCTCGATCTTTGCCATGATAGCCTCGATCTTCTCAATCTCAAGGTCGATGATATCGTCCATGATGCGCTGAGCTACAGCAACGTGCTTCTTGAAGAGGTCGAAGTCAAAGTATGCCTCAGGAGTGAAGGGGTTCACTACGTATGAGAAGAGGTTGATAGCCAACAGACGACATGAGTCGTAGGGGCAGAGGGGGATCTCACCGCAGGGGTTGGTAGATACCGTCTTGAAGCCGAGATCGGCGTAGCAGTCGGGTACTGACTCGCGGATGATAGTATCCCAGAAGAGTACGCCAGGCTCGGCGCTCTTCCATGCGTTATGTACGATCTTCTTCCACAGCTCCGATGCGTTCACCTCCTTAGAGTAGAGGGGTGCGGTGCTGTCGATGGGGTAGCGTTGAGTATAGGTGCGGCCTTCGATGGCTGCACGCATGAAGTCATCATCCATCTTTACCGATACGTTGGCACCTGTTACCTTGCCTTCGGTCATCTTGGCATCGATGAATGACTCTGAGTCGGGGTGCTTGATAGATACGCTGAGCATAAGTGCGCCACGGCGTCCATCCTGAGCTACCTCACGGGTAGAGTTTGAGTAACGCTCCATGAAAGGCACGAGACCGGTAGAGGTCAGGGCAGAGTTCTTTACGGGAGAACCTTTGGGGCGGATGTGTGAGAGGTCATGACCTACGCCACCACGACGCTTCATGAGCTGTACCTGCTCCTCGTCGATGCGGATGATAGCACCGTAAGAGTCTGCGTTGCCATCCATACCAATAACGAAGCAGTTTGACAGTGAAGCAATCTGATAATCATTGCCGATACCTGTCATGGGGCTTCCCTGAGGTACGATGTACTTGAAGTGGTCAAGCAGGTCAAACAACTGCTGTGCTGACAATCCATTAGGGTACTTGGCCTCTACGCGAGCAATCTCATTGGCGATGCGCCAGTGCATGTCTGCGGGAGTCTGCTCGTAGATAACTCCTGCTGAATCTTTCATGGCATACTTGTTAGCCCATACTCTGGCTGCGAGGGCATCGCCGCCGAAGTATTCGAGCGTAGCTTTCTGCGCTTCTTCGAACGTGTAAGTTTTCTGTTCCACTGTTGTATTGAAGTTACGATGTTTGTCAAAAAGGTTGATTTTGTAGAAGTAAACCTTTGCTGAACAAAAAGCGGTGCAAAGCTACGGAAGTTTTTTGTATTTGCCAAATTTTGCAACAATGATTTTCTTTGAAAAATAAAAGTTTTCCAAAATGAAAAGCTATATCATTGAAAATGTGTAAAATGTGAATTTTGAAAAATGAAAAAGTTTTCCAAAACAAAATTTTGGAGTTGATGGTTGGTTGTTTGCTGTGGAAAACTTGAGGGTAAAAACTCTGCGTAGAGTTGCGCGTGTGAGACAACTAAGGGCAGATGCGTCTCTGCCCCATACTAATCAGATATGTAGACTAAAATCTTAAGATCTCGACTTGATTTTCGACTCGATTTCCTCGACTGCTGCCTGCAATACCTTGTTTACAGCAAGCTGCTCCTCGATGGTACGGCATGCATGTAGCACAGTAGAGTGGTCTCTCGAACCTATCTGCTGACCGATGCGAGCGAGTGAAAGGCAGGGCAGGTGCTTATGGGTGAGGTACATGGCAATCTGGCGAGCCTGTACGATATCGCGCTTGCGTGAGTTGGTATATACGCTATCGCTCTTGAGGTGATAGTGTTCGCAGGTGTTACGTACGATATCGTCTACGGTAATCTCCTTCTCCTCGATGCGTACAGCCTTGCTGATGACGCGCTCTGCCATGGTGAGGTCTATCTCGCGGCCATAGATGGTAGAGTGGGCCATGAGTGAGATGAGGATACCCTCAAGCTCACGTACGCTGTCGGTGACATTGGCTGCAATGTACTCAAGTACATCCGAGGTGAGTGAGATGCTCTCGCGGCGTACCTTGTTGGCTAGGATGTTACGGCGGAGTTCGATGTTGGGACGCTCTATCTCAGCGGTAAGTCCCCATTTGAAACGGGTGATGAGGCGATCTTCGATACCTTGCAGCATTACAGGCGGGCGGTCACATGTCATGATGAGCTGCTTACCATTCTGGTGCAAGTGGTTGAAGATGTGGAAGAAGGTGTTCTGTGTCTTCTCTACGCCTACAAACTCTTGGATATCGTCGATGATGAGAACGTCGATGCTTTGGTAGAAGTTGATGAAGTCGTTGAGCGTATTCTTACGTACAGAGTCGGTATACTGTACCTTGAAGAGATGAGCCGATACATAGAGCACACGCTTCTCGGGATAGAGCTCCTTGACCTTCAAACCGATAGCATTAGCTAAGTGAGTCTTACCCACACCTGATGCTCCATAGAGGAACAGGGGGTTGAAGATTGTCTTGCCAGGCTTAAGAGCAATGCTCTCTGCAGCTGCACGGGGCAACTTATTGCTCAGGCCCTCGATGAAGTTGTCAAAGCTATAGTTGCTCTTCAGCATAGGATCGAGGTCCTGGGGGGCCACAGCTATAGGGCTGGGAGCCTGATTGCCACTCTTCTCCATCTGCTTAACCTTCTCGATAGTCGGCTTCTTCTCTGTCTCCTGGTCTATGGTGAGGCCATTCTGACGATCGGTAAGGATGCGATAGTTAAGCTCTGTGTCGTTGCCAAACACATGGAAGATAGCAGCACCGAGTAAATCTACATAGTGAGCTTCGATGTATTCGAATACGAACTGACTGGGTACAAATATTGTCAATACGTTGCCCTGATATGAGGCGGGCGTGGTGTTAGAAAACCACGTCTTAAACGCATTCGCTGAGATATTATCGCGGATAATATCCAAGCATTTGCCCCAAAGCTCTATGAGATTATTCTCGTTCATGTTTTGCTCCTGTTCTCTTATTCTTTTACTTCTACGTCTGCAAAGTTACAATCCTTATTCGGTATTTTAAAATAACTTTTCCTTTCCGATTATTTGTATATTCCAAAGTCGTTAGCTTTCAGGCTTTTGTGTTTTAGCTTACTGGCCTTGGTTTTTTACTTCCTTTTTTCTCTTGCATATATTTAACGTCTTGATATTGACTGAGATATGCGCGCGTTTTGTTTGGCTTCGTTTTCTTGCTATCCTTTGTATAGGCCGTTCTATCAGCTCCTGAAGCTATTTCTTAGCTCTTTTAATGGATGTTTTTCTTTTTAGACAAAGTCTAATATAATCCTATTTTTGCCTGTTCAAGCCTCTAATTTTTCGGCTCTTTTTCGGCGCTTCTCTGCCACTTTCTTTTCGTCAAGGTATGACATACGGACATCAATTTTGATGTCCGTATATAGGCTGATTTGGCTTCACTTGTGAAACACTATGTTTCGCCAATGGGGTGGACAGAAAAGTTTAGGAGGTGATATAGTAATTTATCCAATAAAGTAAAATTTTCGGCGATATGTCATCCCGACAAAGCGTAGCGCCGAGGGATCCCGCGCTGGGACTTTGCAAGAGACTCTGCGAGATGTTTCACTTCGTTCAACATGACAAACTAAATTTTGGACAACTGTATTATTGCCCAAACTTATTGCTAAACAAATCTGTGATAAAATCTAAACAGCTTCTTACTTCTTGCCGAATACAGAGATGTTGATATAGCGTGAAGGGTGTAGCTTGATGTCCTCGATGAGTAGTTCGGCATTGGTGCATACACCATTTAGGCGGTTGTAGAAGGCTGTGTCATTGAGCAGCTTGCCTACAGTGCCACTATCACTATTCAGTGTCTCCGAGAGGGTGTGCAGGTTGTTGATGGTGCTGTTTATGCGGTCCATTGTCTCCTTATAGTCTGTAGCACTCAGCTCCGATGTAATCTTCTCGAGGTTATTGCCCGTGCTCTGTATGGTACTCATGAGTTGGGGCATATCCTTTCGCAGCAGTTGGTTGAGTGCATCAGCAGTAGTGTTGAGTTTCGTTGCCAGCAACTCTGCTTGCTGCAGTGATTGTGTGATATGTGGGCTTGATGCGATTGTGTTGAGTGAGGTGATGAGACTGTCGATCTTGGGCATCATGGCATTTATTTGAGGAAGCATTACATGCTCTATCTCACCTGTAAGGCCATGTGCTGTGCCACTTTCTATCGTGTCGCCATTGGCATAGTAAGTCGTGCTTTGGCTCAAGCGGAGGTCTACGCTCACACCACCCAAAAGCTCGTTGACAAGGTAGGCACGACTTCCCTGGGGGATGCGTAGTGATTCATTGATACGCAGAGCTACTACGATGCGGTTAGGGGCGCTGTAGTCATATCTCACGCTACTTACTGTACCCACTTGATAGCCATTGGTGTTGATGACTGATGAGGGAGCCACTCCACCGGCATTGCTTACCACCATATAGTAGGTGTTGTCATGGGAGAAGACGTTGCTTCCTTTCAGGAAGTTTACTCCGATGTATAGTAGGGCGATGCTGATGATGAAGGTAGCACCTATCTTTATCTCTTTGCTAAGTCGTTTCATTGCGTAAGACGTTAGGGGTTATTCTTCTTGAACAAGGCGATGGCCTGTTGTGTTTCTATGCGCTCTCCTTTTACAAATGCCACGATGAAGGCATCTTTGAAGTTTTCGTTGACCTTGCGCTTGAGGCGTACGATCTCGTTATAGTCGGTAGTGTTTCCGTAGGTATATTTATACATCCCATTATCGGTATAATACGCTACGGGGTTGAGACCTTTGAAGGCCTTGTCTCCTTGCTCTAACTTCTTTGAGGTAGAGAGAAATTGTATCTTGAATATGGGTTTGTCTTCTTCGGTTGAGGTTGTCTGAGCAGCTGTAGTAGAGGTTGTTGGACGAGCTGCTGTGACGGTATTTGCATTGCTGCTCTTCTTCAGATCAGCATAGTATTTGTCAAATGCTTCGCTGATGCAGTGACTCATCTTCTTTTGTCCAGTAGCAGAAGCCAAGTATTTGGCCTCTTCGGCATTGCTGATATATCCCAACTCTACGAGGATGCTGGGCATAGAGGTTGCATTAAGTACCAGGAAGCCTGCTTGGCGCACACCTCTATCGAGGCGCTGTGCATCTGAGCAGAGGTTCTCCTGTACATATTGAGCGATGTGGATACTCTCCTTGACATGCTCGCTCTGCATGTATTCAAAGATGATATAGCTTTCGGGAGAGTTGGGGTTGAAGTTGGCGTAGGTTCTCTCGTGATTATCTTCGAGGAGAATCACACCATTTTCACGTTTGGCAATTTCAAGGCTTCGCTCCGTGCGTGCCTCTTCGATACCTAAGGTATAGGTCTCTGCTCCTTTGGCAGTGCGGCTCTTGGCTGCATTGGTGTGGATAGAGATAAACAGGTCTGCATTGGCTTTATTGGCCATGTGAGCGCGGTCGTTCAGACCTACGAACACATCCTTATCGCGGGTATATAATACCTTTACTTCAGGATGGTTTTTCTTGATTTCCTCACCTACCGCGAGTGCAACTTTGAGTGTCACATTCTTCTCATAGATCTTCTTGCATCCGCTGATAGCACCAGGGTCTTTTCCACCATGTCCGGCATCGATGACCACGATGAAGTCTTTGGCTGAGAGCGTAGTCACAGCGACAAGTATATAGAGTAGAGTGAATAGCTTTCGCATAGGGTAGGAGAGTGTAAGTGTCTTAATCTTATAACTTAGTTTCGCTGGGCTCAACTATTAGGAGTTAGAGGAGATAAAGGGAGATATCGCTTCGCTCTTGGGGAGTTAAATGCCAATAGTTTGGTACACCGAGTGCAAATCATTTGGCCTTTATCTCCATTTATCTCCTTTTATCTTCATTTAACTACTAGCTTTAGCACTTGCGAAAGTGATGGATATAATATAAAAAAGGCTGCTCCGAGTGAGGCTCGGGGCAGCCTTTATGTTAAGTATTTCTATTACTTCAAGGGGAGATACCAAGAGTTCTCGTCGATAAGCTTGTTGTAAAGCTCATTGTCGAACAGGAGTTCACCCTTTCTTGAAGCTACGCGCTTAGCGAGTACATCGTAGTAGTTCTCCTCGCCCCAAGCCTGACGACGCTTAGCGAAGCGTACGAGGTCACCGAAGCGGTTACCTTCGAGTGCTGCTTCGAGAGCCAACTCATCGAGGATTACCTCATCGATAAACTTGATAGTATCGTTGAAGGTTACAGTAGAGTCTGTAAGCTCGAAACGCTTAGCGATGGTAGAAGGTCTCAATGCGAAGTGGCTGGTGTCTACACGAACGTCACCACAACCCTTAGCATGAACACCGATGAATGAGCTTCTCAGCTGCTTCTCAAATACGTGACCATTGGGGAAGAATACCTTGTAAGCATCCTTCATCAAGTTGAATGACATGTTAGCAAGTGTAGAAGCATTTGCCATAGCAAGAGAGTCACCTGCAATGTACATCTCCTTAGCCAATGAGTTGAATGACTCAGCTGCACGCAAGTACAAGATAGAGCGGCGGTAGAGGTTGATCTGCTGAGTATACATCTCCAAAGTAGCACCGTCGGGTGAAGTGATTTTTGCCAACTTGTCGTAGTACTCAAAATCTTCCTCAGAGTTAGAGATGAGGGGGTGAGACAAGTAGTATGCATAGCGACGGTCACCTGCAGATGCCTGAACGGTATATCCACCATCCTCGTTACCATCCTTATTTGTGGTTGCAGTGATGTAAGCCTGCTTAGCGCTGAGCTCCTTCAAGTAGGTTGAGGGGTTCAGTGAGTGTGTGTTGTCCAAAGATGCGAAGAGGTTACCTACCTCAGATACTACACCATTTGCAGTTGTTCTCTCCATGGGGATGTACGCAAGGTTCTCATAACCATTTGACTGACCACCGTAGTCGAGGTACTCCTGCCAGTTTACAGCACTAGTGTTTGAGTTGTTACCTCTCTGAGTGTACACCAAGCGAGAACCATTGAGACCCATCATACCTCTGAAGGTCTCAGTGTTTGCACCATCACCGTAAGAGTACTTGAAGTCGGGGTGATTGTTCAAGTATTCCCAGTAGGTCTTACTTGCATTGAGGTAGTCACCGCTCCACAAGTAGAGGTCAGCAACAACCAACTTCAAAGGAGGATAGATACGGTCTGTGATGTAGTTAGAGTTTACAAATACGGGGAGGTCATACTCTACGTAGGGGAGGAGCTGCGGAACAAGTTCTGCAGCCATCTCCTTAACGCCATACATGGGGTAGTTCACCTCAGAACCTGCCACAGTAGTGATAGGATCCAAGTAGAAGGGAACCTTACCGTGATTGATTGCCAACTGAAGGTATGTCCAAGCACGAACACCGAGAACAGCAGCGTACTCGTCAATCATCACACGCTCATTGTTGTGTGAGATGGTGGTATCCATCTTAGCCAAGATGTAGTTACAGTTGTTGATCACAGCATAGTAGTCTCTTACGTTGAGATACTCATTCTCCTCATCGAAGTTAAATTCTGCGATGTTACGGAGTGAGGTCTTTGTGTACTCATTGATCTCCATGAGGTCACCACGTACCTCACCGAGGATGATGTAACGGTCTGCAATTTCGCGCATGCACTGCAATACGCCCAAAGTAGAGTAAGCAGAGTCAGCAGAGGTGCTCAATGTGTGTTTGTCCTCGACTACTACACGGGTTGAGTCAATGTCAAACATATCTGCGCACGAGGTTGTTGCACCAAGTGTAACAATGGCTGTCAATGCTGCTCCTATGATTGATTTGCTTTTCATTGTCTTTATCATTTAATGGTTGTTGTTCATTATAAGTTAATCTTTACACCAACTTGGAAGCTGCGGCTCTGACCGAGCAAACCATTGTCGATACCCTGGTACAGTACGTTGTTGCTGAATGAGAACTCAGGATCGCTACCCAAGTACTTAGAGAAGGTCAACAAGTTGGTACCTGATGCCCATACAGTGAGACCCTGGAGCCAAGAAGCTGTCACAGGCACATTGTATGCGAGAGTAACGTCTTTCAGACGGAGGTATGAACCATCCTCAATCCAACGGTCTGAGAAGCGGTTGTTACCCTTGGGGTCACCATATACCGCGCGAGGCATATCAGCCACGTCACCTTCAGCCTGCCAACGGTTTGTTACAGCAGTTGTCTGGTTGTAGAAGCTGCTACCGCTCTCGAGCAATGAACGCTGGTAGTTGTATACGTCGTTACCCAATGAGTAGTTGAATGTAGCGCTCAATGAGAAGTTCTTATACATCAAGTTGCTGCTGATGTTACCATAGAGGTCGGGGTTGGGGTTACCGATGATTACACGGTCCTGAAGGTTGATGATACCGTCGTTGTTCTGGTCTACGAACTTCACGTCACCAGCCTCAAACGGAGTCAATACACCGGTATTTACGTCCTGAGTAGAGAGGGGAAGACCTGTCTTCTCGCTAACGGGAACGTCTGCTGCAGATGCGAACACACCGTCGGTCTCATAGCCGAAGAATACGCCAGCTGCGTGACCCTCTGCTGTGAGGATAGTACCATCGTAGATGTCAGTGGTGAAGCCATAGAGCGCACCGTCCTTAACACTGTTGAAGGTTGTTCCGTCGGGCAACTGAGTGATCTGGTTCTTGTAGTGACCTGCGCTTGCGCCAATCTCCCACTTCAAGTTTCTGGTATTGATAGCACGAGCATTTACGTTCACTGTAGCACCTGTGTTGCTGAGAGCACCACCATTGCACCAGTAGTAGTCGAGACCTGTGAGGTAACCGAGCTGCTTCAAGGTGAGCAGGTTTGTAGTAGTGTTGTAGAAGAAGTCTGCAGATACGCGGAGACGATTGTTCCATGTCTGCAAGTCGAAACCACCATTGATACGGCGAGTTGTCTCCCACTGGATTGACTGGTTCTCGATGTTAGCAAGCTTCAGACCCATCAACTTGTCGCTATACTGTACGTTGCTGAAGTAGGTGAATGCTGCGTTGTTGCTGATGTTATCGTTACCTGACCAGTCGATACCACCTCTAAGCTTCAAAACATTGATTACGTCTGTGTTGAAGAAGGGCTCAGAAGATACCAACCAACCTGCCTGCAATGAGGGGAAGAGACCCCAGCATACGCCAGCAACCTTGATACCACCCTCAGTCTCTCTACCGAAACGTGAAGAGGTCTCTGCTGCCAAGCTACCCTGCAAGAAGTACTTGTTCTGGAAGTTGTAGTCAACGTTAGCATAGTAGCTCATGTTGCGCCATACGTTGTCCTCACCATCTGTAGTAGCGTAGTCATACTCTGACTTTACGTCGGGCAACTTATCGTTACCAGTGTTGTGACAAGACTGGAAGTCTGAGTCGTAACCGAAGTTAGAGAAGCGGAAGCCACCGAATGCGTTCAAGTTGTGGTCACCTGCCTTCTTCTCCCATGTGACGCGAGTATCATTGTAGATAGCCTCCTCCTTAGAGAAGAATGAGCGAACCTCGTTCTGAGTGTAACCCAAACCTACGATGAGGAACTTAGGAGTACCTGTCATAGGACGGAAGTACTTCTCACTGGTGCGGTGCAAAGTGTAGTTGAAGAGTGAAGAAGCTTTCACGTTCTTACCAAGAGCGATCTCGGGAGCGATAGTTACGTCAAATACGGTGTACTCCTGATTGTTCTTATTGTTACCTGCGCCATACTCGAAGATTGACAAGGGGTTAGCAAGGCTGTTGTTACCTGTGCTGCTGTCTGCGCTTCCAAACACTGCAAAGTCGTCGGCAGACTCGTATGCACCAGTCAACTCACCATTGTTATTGTAACGGTAGGGGCTCAAGAAGGGTGACTTGATGAGTGACAGAAAGCCGGGAGATACCATGGGGCTTGACTCCAAGTTTTCCTGGATACCATCGTCACGGAGGTCACGTACGATACGGCTGTAAGAGATGTCGAAACGTGTCTTCAAGATCTTTGACAAGTTGATGTCAGTGTTGAAGCGGATGTTAAGACGGTTGAAGTCGCTGCTCTTGATGGTGTTTGCACCGTCAGCGAAGCCGAGTGAGAAGTTATACATAGCTGCATCGTCACCACCCTGTACGTTTACGCGGTAGTTCTGAGCCCATGCGTTCTGATATACATAGTCGCTCCAGTTGGTCTCATTGTGATACATGTTGTAGTAGTAGTTGTCATGATCCCAAAGGAAGGGGAAGCGAGTCTTGTTAGTAGTGATACCACCCATCAACTCGTTAGCATAGATACGATACTGCTCAGCGTTCATCATCTTGGGGAGACGAGGAGTCAAGCTGTAGCTACCGTAAGCCTGAGCATCGATGCGTGTTGCCATGCTGTGACCACGCTTGGTGTCGATCAAGATCACACCGTTAGCACCCTTACTACCATAGATAGAGGTACCATTCTTCAGTACAGTGATCTTCTCGATATCGTTAACGTCGAGAGCAGACAAAGTGTTGTTGAAGAAACCTTCGTGGATAGCGTCGTAGCTGTCCTGGAGGTCGTGGATCACACCGTTGAGCACGATAAGGGGCTGTGCTGATGAGTTGAGGGTGTTGATACCCTGCATCATCATGAAGCTACCGATACCCATAGCGCCTGAACGTGTGATGGTGCGTACGTCAGCACCGAGCTTGTTCTGCAACTCAGTCTCTACGGTTGTAGCCTTTGACATATCTACAATAGCCTCGCTCTTTGCAGTGATATCGAAGCTGTTCTCTACGTATGTGCTGAACTTCTCATCATAGAGGGCGATGGTGATAGCACCATTCTGTCTTGCCTTGATGATTACGCTCTCATAACCGGGAGTAGATACATACAATGTAGCTACGTGAGCGGGGATCTTGATGGTAAAGGTACCGTCAGCCTTTGTCATAGCTGTGTAGCGATTGTTGTTCAATGCCTCTACACGTACACCAGGGATAACCTCCTTGGTAGCAGCATCGATAACAGTACCTACGATCTCTTCTAATTCTTCAGAAACCTTCTGCTGAGCAGCTGCTTCTGTTTTGGTCTCTTGGGCACTAACCATACTTGTTCCTACAAACAGAGCCAAGAAGGTGAGGATAGCCACAAACCTAGTTTGTATAGTTTTCAATGTTTTCATCGTCATTACTTTTTAGTGTTATAGGAACATTATTCTTCAGTAACGGGCTCAAGGAATACCTGCTCTACACGGATTGTACGGTCATATCCTGATTCACGAGCACTTACCTTACCCTGGATCTGCAACTGAGTGATTGTGGTCTCCTGTGAGGTCAAGTTGTACTCATTTGCAGCGAATGTGAAGTAGTCTTCACCCTCTGCAGCTGTAGCAGGAATCAATGTGATGGTATCCAACTTAGCACGAGTAGGAGTGTAGATGAGGTTCTTACCTACGTCAACAGACTTCTTCTTACCAGCGATGTCCTTATAGCTAAGTGTAGCGTTGAACTTGTTGGGAAGGAGCACAGTGTCTCTCCAGTTTACGAAATCAGCAGGAGCCAATACCACCTTGATGCGATACTTAGCAGACAAGGTATTCTTGAGGGTATAGATCAATGTGGGGTTACCAGTAGGAGTAGAGGGGCCATACACACCGATGCTACCGTTTGAGGTCTGGTAGTACTTGTCGATACTATCCTTGCTGATGCTTGCGTATGACTTGACAGCCTGCTTGTACTCGGGCACTTCAGCGCTCTCAGCGTCGCCGAGGAGTGACTCACCCTGTACGCGCAATGTGTCGTGCCAGAAGGTTGTGTAGTTATAGCTGTCTACGATGTTCAATGTACCGTTACTGAGCTCCTTAGTATCTACGAGGTTTGCATAGAGCTTCTCGAGATCCTCACCCTTGAACACCAAGGGACGATAATAACCGTTGTAGTATGATACGAGTGAGTCTGTGGGGCTCTTCTGGAGAGTGTTGCTGAATACCAAGTGACGTACCAAGAAGTCCTTGGTGATTGCATCCTGCAGAGAGTCTCTGTCAGCTACACTCTCATCGTATACGAAGTAGGTCTTAGCCTTTGCATAGATCTCTTCCCAAGCCTTGTTGGTGGGAGCGAACATGATGTATGAGCTATCCTCGCGGTTGAGGCGACCGATACGACCGAACCACTGGTTGTTCTCTACAAACACAGAGTCGAGGTAGGTCACCTGACCATTTACTCGGGGACCCTCTACGCTACTGTATCTGTCAAACTCAATCTCGTTGAATGACTTCAAGAAGGTGTTGAGGTGTGAGATACCCTCCTCCTTATCCAACTGCTCCCAGATGTTAGCAGTGAAGATAGCGTTGTCAGTTGTCTTATGGAGCAAACCATTCTTTGCAGCGATGTTAGCCTGTGCTACAGTTGCATTCTTGAAGGTGTAATCACCAGCTGTACCATTGAAGCCGTTGTACTTACCGTTCAACATCTTCACCAAGTTCTTGGTCATGGTACCTGTAGCAGTGTGGTTATAGTCTGCGATGTGGTTCTCTACAAACTCAAACTTATACACGTTGATCATGCTGTCGCCTACCTCTGCCCAGTTCAGGTTCTCCTTACCTACGAAGAACTCAGCATCGTTTACGGGAGCCCAAACGGTGTAGAAACGATTTTGGCTCAATACTTCATCATAACCAGTTGCCTTAGCAAACTCAGCGAACTTAGACAACTCGGGGTCAGCTTCGATAAGCTCCCAAAGAGTCTCTGTGGCATTCAGTTCGGGCTTGGGCTGATAGTGACTGTCCCAAGTGTCTGTACATGCTGTGAATGCCAAAGTAGCCAATCCGCATGTCAGTGCCTTAAATACAATATTTTTTCTTTTCATAATGAAAAATGTATGCTATTAATGATTGTTGTCTTATTTGCGTTTCTCTTCCAAAGAAAGACTCTCGTCGCGGAGGTAGTTCATGGGGACTAACTCGAAGTAGTCGTGCATGAACTGTGCGCTACCATCGTCGTTTTCGTTTACGTTCTTGAAGCGAATCCAGTGCTCACCATCTGAGAGGTACTTGGTAGTAATCACCTTACGTACAAAGTTCTCAAGGTCGCGGGCAATGTCATTCTCATTGTATCCTCTCATCTGAGTAGAACCCTTCAAGTAACCACGGTTTTTCATTTCCTTGTCGTTCTGGATACCATTGTCTTCAGTATCTGTGTCAGCCAAGAAACCGATTCTGGGATCCTTCATTCTGATTCTAAGGTCTACAGGGATACCTGCTACCTCATTATCGATGTAGAACTGTACGACGTGTCTCTTATCGTTGGCAGAGTAACCCATGCGGATCTCATAGGTGCCTGCGGGTACGGGAGGCAACTTGTAAGCGAAGTCAAATGCACCCAGTGTCATCATCTCATCACCCTGATAGTTACACCAGCCGGTGTGCGGTGAGAGGTAGTAGTGGCGGGTCTCATCGGTGTACACCTTCAAGTTCTTACAGTAGTCGTGGGGGATGAATACCTCACCATCACTGGTATGGGTGAAGTAGGTGTTACGGATGCTGTTGTTCTGCAACTCTGAGCATATTGAAGAGGCATCGAAACGGATAATCATGTTGAGTACACGACCAGCCATAACGTCTTCGTTGTAGATCAAGAGCTTGTCAATAGCATGGATAGTACCATTGAGCGCTTCAGCCTTAAAGTTTGCATAGGTTGAGTCCTTAGCAATGAAATCCTCAGCTTTGTATACGATAGCATTCATGTAGGGATCAGCCAAGGGGTCCTTATCGCGTGAGTAGTTCAGCAAGATAGTGGTCTGCAAGCTTGCCTGGCTACGGGGCATGGTAATCTTGATGATCTTACCTGCCATAGTCTCGTAGAACTCGTTACGATCTGAGTAGTTCAGCAAGTCCTTCTCAGAGTTGTAGTTGCTATGAGGGTTGATCTTGTAGTGTACCAAGCGAGAGTAGGGGAGCTTGCGGTCGAGCAAGTGATAACCTACGAATTGGTTTACAGGATTATTCTTGCTGGTAAGGGGAGCTGATGCATCAGCCTCGGGATACCACTCCTTACACTTAGCAACGAGATCGTTGAAGTTGTAGATGCCAGCCTCGTTATATACCTCATTAGGCTCCAAGAATGCGGTATATCCGTAGTACTTGTTTGCCGGATAGGGTACCTGTTGGGTATTGTAGATACTGGGTGCCTTCAAGTCACCGTCTGCGTAAGACTCATCCTTGTAGAGCTGCATCTGGTCAGCGTAGCCTGTCATTTCGATAGCTTCGGTGATGATGCTGAAGTAGTCGTGAGCCTCAATCTGTGCGGGTACGGTATTGGTTGAGGGGTTCAGAACTGCTGCGATAGTGTGTACCACACCATTCTGTACCTCTTCGTCCTTACCGATAATCTTACCATTACCATTGATCAACAAGATGTTGAGGTTGTTCTCATCTACATCGTAGCTGAGGCTGAGGTAACGGTCGTTCATATTCATCACGGGGATGATGTCACCTTCCATATCTGTAGTCAAGTAGATCTCGGGGATAAGGTGAGTCTGTGAGAGCACCTTACACATAGAGTCTGACAACTCGCTCAGTTCGGGTGAAGTAACACCAGTCCATCTAACCTTAACCTTGGGGTCTGCCTTATTAGCCTCTACAGAGGTCCAGTAGATAGAGTCCTGCTCGTACAGATATTTTGCGATAGCATCGTTGGTCGGTGCAAAGCAAGTGTACTGTCCGTACGACTTCATCAAGTTGAGTCGGCCACCCTTGTCAAGGATGTGGATGAAGCTGCTGTACACCTCGGGGTTCTCCTCCAAGAAAGAGGCTACGGTGTGTCCGGTGAAGGTATAGCGAGCTTCATCACCGATCTCCTCTCTACAGCTGCCTAAAGCCAAGATAGCCGCAGCAGCTATAGCAAAGTGTCTAAATTTAATATGCTTCATAGTGTATTAGCTTCTAAGGGTTATTTCTTCTCATACAAATCTTCTACCTCGTAAGCGGGGTTCTGCTTCAAGAGCGGATTGGTCTCAATCTCACGCTGGTAGATGGGGAAGAACAAGCAGTCAATAGCTGCCATCTTACTGCGGATAGCCTTCTGGTTAGTCTCATACTTGTGGTCAACCAAGACGTCGAGCATATCGTTGGTCTGGCCATCGCGCAAAGCCTTACGTACCAAGTCGTACCAGCGCTTGCCCTCGAATGCCAACTCACGCTGACGCTCCTCGAGTACCAAAGCCTGCATAGTTCCAGGGTCAGAAGAGTACTTGAGTGAGTCTGCATTGGTCACCTTGTAGGGGTTTGAGCGGTAGTAAACAGCCTTAACCAACTCGAATGACTTTCTCAAGTCCTGATTGCCAGGTACTACAGTGTCATTACGGAGAGCCAA
>JAFZFF010000101.1 GCA_017556045.1 Bacteroidaceae bacterium
ATTAGATTAATGAGAGGTAATAGATAAACAACAAAATAAAGATTTATGATTAGACAGGACAACTACAATGTGAATTACGAAGCTCCCGTAGTGGAGGTTATCGAGGTCGAGGTAGAGCAAGGCTTTGCTGGAAGTATCGAACCTCTTGGAGACAGAAAAGAGGACATTGAATGGTAAACTAATGAAACGACAAAGACGAATGATGAAGAAATTATTTTACGTAATTGCAGCTCTCTCCCTCTTTGCTTGCGAGAAGGCTGAAGATTTTGACCAGCCTACGCAGGGCGGTGCTGCGAGTGGCACTGGCCTCCCCGAGGTGATCTATGCCTCTATGGCTGATGAGAACGACACTACTGCGACACGTACTTATGCGGATGGCAAGACTATCCTTTGGCACAGTGGCGATGAGATTGCTTACTTTGGACCCAAAGCGTTCAGAGCAAGGTATATGTATGAAGGTGAGGATGGTGCAGCTTCAGCAAAGTTCAATTGCAAAGAAAGCGGAACCAGCCTACCTGGTCTTGCCAAACCATCGTTACCCCTTGTGGTGTATCCTTATAGTGCTGGTACACATTATGAGGTGATGAATGAGGGAAAACACCTCGTGGTGTACTTCCCCACCGAGCAGACCTATGCCCCCAACTCATTTGGTCGTGGTGCTAACGTGATGGTGGCTGCTGGTGAGACTGCCGATGATACCGACTTTTACTTCCGTAATGCCTGTGGTTACCTCGTCATCAAGCTCTATGGTGAAGAGGGGATTAAGATTAAGAACATTGCACTCACCGCACTGGGTGAAGAGAATATTGCCGGTCAGGGCTACATCGTAGCGAGCCACGATGCCGAGCCTCGCGTATGGATGGCAAATTTTGAAAAGAAAAACACCGTTACCCTAAACTGCGGTGACGAGGGTGTGGCCATTGGTGCCAGCCAGGCCAATGCTACAGAGTTTTGGTTTGCCTTGCCTCCTGTGACCTTTAATCAGGGCTTCAAGATTGTGGCTACTCCCACCCAGGGCGGAGCCTTCACCATACAGACCTCGAAGAAGGTAGCTATCACCCGCAACGACATTCAGCCCATGGCGGCGCTCCAGTTTGTAGCGAATACGGTGACCGACTATCAGCTCTTCTATACCAGAGCCAATAGCACCGAGCTCTTGAACTTTGGCACTGGCGACGCCAGCCCCTTCGATGCTAACATTACGGCACACTACTATGACGCGAAGTATCAGCGCTTCTTCATTGAGTTTGACAAGCCGCTGACCACTATAAACAAGGATGCATTTAAGAATACCGACATCACCTCAGTAACCTTCCCTGGACAGCTGACCACCATCGGCGAGAATGCTTTCCGTGGCACCTCCATCACGAGCCTCACCCTCCCCGGCAGTGTAACCTTCGCAGGTAAGGGTGCCTTCAGAGACTGTACAGCGCTGACGTCGGTAAGCTTGGAGGCAAACCCCGCTGGTGAAAATTTGAAGTTCGTATTGGAAAATCAACGCGGTCCTTTCTTTGAATCTAAGCTTACCAATATCTATCTCGATCGTGATGTTATAGAACAATTGGGAACGAACGAACTTGGTAGCTATGATTTTGTAGCTTACGAAGGACTGTTCTTCAATCAGATATACAATGAAAATGAAAGTTTGAAGAAGAGCACAACGACCACTGTCACCATAGGCAGCAAGGTAACAACCATCAATCCATACACATTCTATCACCTTCCCGTTAAGGAAATCATTATTCCCAGCAATATCTCTTGCATCAAGAAATATGCATTTCATCTTTCATCACTTGAGCGCCTCACAATTTCTGAAGGAGATGCTGGTCTTGGGATTGAAGGTGTCACATCTGGTGCTGGTCCGTTCTACAACACCCCCCTCAGTGAAATCAACATCTATAGAAGCATTGAATATCAAGATATTTATGGAAAACCTAATGCTAATGATGATACCAATGGTGGTGTGTTCTCTGTAAAGCCCGTCGAAGGCTTGGCTACCAGCGTAACTATTGGCCCAAAGGTGACAAAAATCCTTGACTTTATGTTTGGCGAAGCCCCCATTACGTCGATTACCATCCCTGGTACGGTGACGAGCATGGGTCGTAATGCGTTCTCTAAATGTGAAAAGATGCAGACGGTGACTTTTCAGCCCAGTGATACAGGTACACCGCTCACATTTTACGGAAATAATAAAGAAGAAGCACCATTCTACCAGGCAAAACTTCAGGCTCTCGTCCTCAATCGCAAGTTGGTGCGAGCGAACGAAAATACGTCATTCTTATTTTTTGCATATCATTCCGAACTTAGCAGCGTAACCCTTGGCGAGCAAGTAGATGCCATACACGACTGTATGTTCTCGAGTACAGGTATCTCCAGTATCGAGATCCCCAGCAGCGTTACCAGTATCGGTAGTTACGCCATCTATAATTGTCAATCACTTACGTCTGTTACTATAAATGGTCTCGTCTACATCGATGATTATGCTTTTATGTACGATAATAATCTTGAGTCTGTAAATATTATTGGCGGTGTGACTGGCATTGGCCTTGAAGCATTTTGCTCTTGTGATGCACTTCGTACATTCACCATGAACGAGACCCAATCGCGTGGAGAAATTAAGGAAATGGCGTTCCTTGCTTGCCCTGCCCTCACTGCTATCACTATCCCAGGAGGCATAACCTGCATAGCCGACTTTGCATTCCACGAATGTACCTCTCTTAGCACCATTACATTCAAAGCAGGTGCTGAGCCACTCACTATAGGATTCTACGATGGTAAACTTTTCGGAGCAGATGGTACAAAAGATCATGGCCCGTTCTATCACTCTCCTCTGACCACTATCAACTTGGATAGAAACATTCAGTTGTCAGCCGACTATGCTAACAAATGCGATGCGGGTGATGAAGGTGTATTCTCATATCAGGGCTACACAAATGCGTCGCACCAAACAACGGTAAACATTGGCAGCAATGTAACGAGCATCCCGAAATATATGTTTGCAACCTCTGCTGCGACCTCGGTGACCATTCCCGCAACAGTAACCTCAGTGGGCGAGTATGCCTTCTATAACTGCGACAAGCTGCAATCTGCCATCCTTAATTCCGATGTGGCGGGTAGCAATATGTTTGACGACTGCGATAATCTCACATCAGTGACCATCGGTGGTACCGTATCCTCTATTGACAGGGGCATGTTTGATGGCTGCGGCAAGTTGAGTACGCTGAACATCACTGGCTCGGTGAGCTCTATCGATAATGGTACATTCGATGGTTTCAACATCACCACTATAAACATTCCTGGTCACGTGAATACTATTGGCGCTAATGCTTTCGATGACTGCGATAAGCTTGTGACTCTGAACATCACGGGTACCGTTAATACTATTGGTGAGAGTGCCTTTGAGGATTGCGATAAGCTGGCAACAGTAAATATTACCAATACTGTAGACAAAGTAGGCGCCTATGCCTTCTCAGACTGCGATGCCGTAACTACACTCGCCATTCGTGCCAATACGGTAGAAGACTATGCCTACGAGGATATGGACGGACTGAAGACCGCCACACTCTATGGTGCTACCGTGGGTAAGGGAGTGTTCTATGATAGCAATAATCTCGAGACTATTATCATCGATGGCGGTGTGAACTCGATTGGTGACGATGCTTTCTATAATTGTGGCAAACTTAAGAATGTGACCTTCGAATCGAGCGCTAATCCCCTCACAATGGGCTATCAGCCAAGCTCCACAGACGATGTAGGCGCATTCTACCAGTCTCCATTGGCTTATATCTACCTGGATCGCGAGATTGTGCCATCAGAGGAGTACAAGAAGCAGCTCGATGCTTGGGATATGGGCGTATTTACCAATAAGCACTACAAAGATAAATCTTTGACTACCACGGTAACCATTGGTTCTAACGTGACGAAAATCTTAGACTGGATGTTCTGTTGTGTACGCATGCAGTCGGTAGAAATCCCTGCAAGTGTGACTTCGATTGGTAAGCAGGCATTTGCTTGGGACTACATACTCGAAAAAGTAACCTGTAAGGGTAACACAGCTCCGACCTTGGGAGCCGACGTATTCGAGGATTGTGACGAATTGGGAAGCATTACCATTCCCGCAGGTGAAAGCGTCCTGAACGACTATAAGTCTAAGTGGAGCCAATACAAAGGCAAGCTACGTCAATAATCCCTAACCAATATACACATCAGAGCCGCCCTTTCGGGTGGCTCTGACTGTTTAAGTAAAGGGCTTACGGTGTACCGATACATTCGACGATGAGCCTTACTTGGTTGCGCGTGAGTATGCGCTCATTGCCTTTGTAGCCTACATTTTAGTGAAATCCGATGGATTCGTGGTTTTGGGACGAATGACCTGTTCGAAACTTGCATTTTTCAGGTGATAAAAGTTTATTTTTGGGGTGGCATGGCAGTGTCGGAGGTATGTAAAAAATATATTGCAGGTGCATAAGGAAATTATTGCATGTGTGAAAATTTCTTACTCGAAGTATACACTTGACGGATTGAACAGCTGTAATTTTTGCAACGAAGGTCTGTGATTTTTCTCGAGGACAGCTCCGATAATTTTACCACACAGTTTTGATGTAAAAAACGCAGGTTCGATCGCAAGAAAAGGCCTTTCCCTTTTCTAAAAATCTAACAGCCCTTTTCCCAAAAACGAATAGCCCTTTTTCTAAAAACGAACCTATGATTTTCCAGCGTAAAGCAAAACAGTATAAGACATTGTACTAAGTAAAAAATATTTTTCGCTTAGTGCGAGCAAAATAGTACTTTGTGTAATCGCAGAATTAGCAAACAGGCAATTCCCCAGGTGAAAAAAGTTCATAAATGAAGTGGCATGGCAGCGAGCTTCGCTCGCTCTGCCATGCCACCCCAAAAATAAACTTTTGCCACCCAGACATTAGGGTATTTTAATGTAGTTTACATGCGCTGTCTCCTACTTGACCACTACGCGGAGATTGTTGACGATATATACGTCTTGGTGGAGGCACGGAGAAGAATGACCTGACCAAGGGCTGGACCCCTATCCACCCCATGAAGCTACACTACTCGCCCTACGACGCCGTCGTGCCCCAGGAGAACAGCCTCGCCATGCTCGAGGCCTTCGGTGCCGACATCGTCACTCTCGACAAGTCAATGCTTCCCGTCGACCACGCTACCACCTGCAGCCTGTGGATGGTAAACCTCTTCAGCACCGGATTCTGAGATATACATACAACGTAACACACGGCAGAGCCACCCACTGAGGGTGGCTCTCTTTGTTGTATCTGTTGTCATCACCGCATTCTTTTGTAAGTAACGCTTGTCCTCGGTCACAGCCAAGGAGTCATTCTATTGTTTAATGCATACTTTATATAAAAAACGTAGGGAACCCTATGGCTCCCTACGCTCGTTGTTTAAGGTGTATGTGCTTACCAGATATCATCCCAGTCGCCACGGCCACCAGGAGCAGCTGAAGGCTTGGTGCCATTGCCTACTCCGATATAGTCTGAAGATACGGCGAAGCCCTGCTCCACCTCTACCTCGATAACCTCCACTACGGGAGCGATATAATTCTGTTCCATGATTTCTTTATTGTTTTGTTTAGAATGTAACTTTCTTACCATTCACAATATAGATAGCACCCTTCTGCGGAGCCATCACGCGGCGTCCCATGAGGTCGTAGATAGCCTCTGCATCCTCATATCTGAACTCTGCATCCTCGATGTCGGTGGCATTGCCTTCGCCATAGACGCGGATGCGTACTCTTGAGAGAGCAGTCTTATCTACCTCTACTGGTGATGATGTACGTTCCTTGATGGTCAAGTATATGCGGAAGGGGTTGAGTCCTTCGGTACCCCACCAACCGCCATCGATAGAGATAGCGTAGTGTTTTCCCGGGATAGCAGTGAAGTCGTTAGCTCCCATACGATCGTAGATACCGGTGAGGGTATACTCCATCGTTGCCGATGAGGTAGTGATACTGGTGCGATTTGTAGTAGCAGTGCTATGGAGTATCGCATTGCTCATGACAAGTCTCATCTCTCGTGCTTCCTCGTTCTTGGCACGGATGAAATAGGGGTGATTGGCCTGGAGCTTACCCTGCTTGATCTTGAAGATCTCCATCACCATCTCGTCGATAGTGCCATTATTATCTTTATCGTAAGCGTGCATATTGTTATAGTACGCTACTTCATAGTTCTGTAGGAGCTCCTCGGTCACCTCGATCTCGAAGGGTACGAACAGTGAGTTCCACTCCAGGTTGGGCAAGGTGCGGGTGTATGTCAGAGTTTTGATGATCTCATCCTTTTCTACCTCAAACTTGGTGTAGTTGCCGTCAACGATTTCCATTCTCTCCTCCATGTCCTCATACATCTGTACGATGCTGGGCATATTGGGATAGGTAGCCTGCAGGTAGGCGCGGTAGGGAAGCAGTGCTTCGCCGCTCTCCTTGTACCATTTGCTGTCGTCACCCAAGAGGTACATACTCTGGCTCTGTACCTTCTCTGCTGGGATGGTGGTCAGGGTACCTGTCATCACATATCTGTCTGCCGCAACTTGAGGCATTCTCTTCAGGGCAGTGGGTACCAGTGTCTCCTTCTCGGTGCAGAGGGTCATGGTCTCATCGGTCAAGACTACATAGGGAGTGTTGGCCTTCATGACGCCCTCTACTGGTGATACTATGATAGCCTCGTTCGTACTGCTTGTGAGCTCATACGCGATGACGCCCACAGGTATCTCCATGTCAAAGGGCAGACAGAGTGTCGCTCTCTCGTCCTTCACGAACTGACGATCATAGCTGATAGCGCTGGCCTTGAATGCGCGGGGCACGGCATAGTCAGCTTCATCCGAGATGGTGAGGCGGTCGCACTTTAAGTTGCCCTCGCTGCCATATACCACATTGGTAAAGCCAGTAGCTGCGAAGCTCTCGGGAACGTAGATGAGTGCATGCTCATTTGTGCCCAGCTTATTGATGTTGCTCTCGGTGAGCACGCCTTCGGCAGCACACTGTGAGAAGTCGGCCCACTGCAGCTTAGTATTTGCTGCAAAGGCGCCATCCTCCACTACCTTGAGTGTAGCGGGAAGGGTAATCTTCTGCAGATTTGCCATTTTCGCCAGTGTGGCAGTCTTGAGTGTATCAACGGAGCTGTTCTTCAGTGCAGTGAGGTCTTTCACCTGGTTGTGGTAGTCAAACCATCCGTCGATGTCGGTTATTGCCGGTAGCTGGTCGTTGCTCATCACGGCGCGAGCACCGAACGCGCGGAACAGCGCATCATCGTCATACTTGGCGCAGAACTCCTTGGTGTGTCTGTAGTACTCCTCGTCAGCTGTATACTGGTGTAGGAGGCTCGCGGGCACATACATCTTCTCTGTCTGGTAGGGCTGGTCAGATATGGGGTCAGTGAAGGCATCGCCATCGAGCACGGGCTTCTCGTTGCAGAGGAAGACAATGTTCTTCAGGTTCTTGCACTTGCCGAAGGCATCGTTTCCGATGGCTACGGTAGCATCACCCACCACGATGTTTTCAATGCCGAGATTGTCGTAGAAGGCATTGTCAGCAATCTTGGTCACATTCTTGGGCAGGATGACAGTGTTGAGCTTATCGAGTCTCCAGAACATGTGCTCGGGAATCACGTTGTTTTCTTTCACATAGTCGTTCACACCGTCTCTGTTGAAACAGATGTTGTTGGGGTCGGTGCAGATGGTAGCGTCGTAGAGGTCAAGATAGCCCATGCGTGCCAGTGTCACCTCGTCGCCATCCTCCTCTTCGCGTCCGCCGAGCATGCGCAGCACGGCAATATCCTTACCGTTGATGGGACCAATCACCTTCAACGCGGTGATGTTGATAAAGTCGCCACCGATGCGGCCTACATTGTTGGGCTCGTCCATGTTGACGGTAAAGCCGAGTGCCTCGCCCAGTGTGCCGGCTTCGGTTACGGTCACCACCTTCACCTCGTCTCGCTGCTGCATGAATCCCTGGATGTGGTCAGCATACTGCGGCCAAGCCTTGCGGTAGGCATCCTCCTCGCCACTCTGTACATAGATGACAAAGTTCTCGGGAAGGTCCTCCAATGCATCTGCAGCCAACTCGGGGATGCTCTCGCAGCCAGCGTAGAGTGCGGTGAGCGAGCTGCAGCCACGGAAGGCACCTACGCTGATTGACTCTACCCTGTAGGGCAGCATCACCTTTTTGAGGCTTGAGCATCCGCTGAGTGAGTTGTTGCCCAACTCCTTCACTTCAACTGCATATATCAGCTCCATGAAGTTCTCAATCTCAGTATTGCCGTTGACTACATTCTCAAAGCTCTTCTGTGCGCACAAGTCATCGATGGTGAAGATGCGCTTGTCAGCCAAAGCATGAATCACGGCATCCTCCTCGAAGGCCGAGGCGATAGAGTCGGTACGAGTGTAGTACACATAGCTACCCGAGAGGTGTGCGCGGGTGGCGTTAGTGGTGTAGAGTATTCGTATGGGGGTATTCTTAGCCCATGCGTTGGCATCTGTAGCGGGTGCCTTGTCAGTGAGCATGATCACCTCCTTCAGGTTGGGGCTGTCGTGGGTCACCTTCTTTCCGATGCTCTGTACGTTTTCGCCGATTACCAAGCGGCTCAGTGCGTTACAGTGGTTGAAGGCATACTCCTTAATCTTCGTAGCGCTCTTGGGCAGGATGAGTGTCTCCAGCACATCGAGCTGCCAGAACATGTAGGTGTCTACGCAGTTGTCCTCGGTGATGCGGTCGTTGGCGCCATCCTGGTTGTAGTCAGCACCGCCAGCTTTGATATCGGCATCGAAGAGGTCAAGGTACTTCAAGTTGCGTGCGCGGGTCACCTCGGCGTTGTTCACATCGCGGCCACCCATGAAGCGGATGACACCGATGTCGGTACCGTTGATGGGGCCCACTACCTTCAAACTGTCATACTTGCCATAGTTGCCGCTGATGGTGAGCGGGTCGGTACCGGTGATAGTGAGGCCCAACTTCTCGGCCAAGGTGCCGGGCTCGGTGAGGGTCACCTCAAAGATGCCCGTGTGCTTGCTGCTGACGATCTGGATATGGCCAGCATATTGCGTCCAGGTAGCCTTGTAGGTCTCTACAGCAGCTTCGGGAACATAGATGACATAGTCAGCAGGCATGCCAGCAAACACATTGGCACCCAAAGCGGCCGGTGTGCTTGACTCGAAGGTGATGCTTCTCAATTCGCCGCAATTGTCGAACGCCGATTCTCCGATTGAGGTTACCCCTGCGGGGATTACCACATCGTCGAGCTGTTGGCAGTTATAGAACGCCTGCTTGCCGATGGTCTTTATCGTTGAGGGCAGGTCAATGGTCTGCAGCTTCTTACAATCCTTGAAGAATTCATCGGCCACAGACTCGAGGTTGATGCACTCGAATGCCTTGAACTCTCGGAATGCCTCGAAGCCCTTGCCCTTGAACTTGCCGTTCAGCTTGGCGTGATCGGTCACCTTTGTCACATCATAGATATCAAATTCTTCATCATCCCAGACGGGCGAAGTGTATAGCATGCCGCAGTCCTCGAAGATATCCTTCAAGATCTCATCGTCAGTCTGGATAAAGCAGGGGAGGAATTGCTCTTCATACCTAGCCCAAGCCGTGTCGGCCTTGAACTCATCCACAGCGGTGGTCACCATCTTCACCTTGAACTTGGGACTCTTTGCAAACACGCCCTTACCCAGCATTACGCGTGCGGGGCTTATGGCTTCTACACTGTTGTCGCCATCGGTGCGGAAGTAGAGCATGTTGATGTACTCCAGGTTGGGACAGTTGGCAAAGGCCGAGTCTTGCAACACGAGCTGCATCTCGGTATACGAGTCGCCGAAGCCTGCTACACCCTTGAGGTCAAACATGGAGATACCCTTGAGCTCCTGGCTGCCATAGAAGGCCTTCTTCTTCACATAGTCGATCTTGTAGTTGTGGTACTGGCCTGCGTCGTTGAAGAGGCATACCTCGCCATCAAAGTCGTTCAAACTGTTAGTGTCCTGACCTATGATCCGCACATGTTCAATGGTGTGACCGTCTACATTGCTCACCTTCTTGAGTGAGTTCTGCTCGAAGGTGTAATCATACTTTGCACCGTGGCTGGAGAAGATAGGATTTATGCTTTCTTCTTTCAATACCTTGAAGTTGGCCTTATACTTACCCCATACAGGGTTCTCGGCAAACTCCTCATACTTCTCCTCCCCGATGACAATCTTCAGCTTGGTCATGTCGCAACCAGGGAAGAGGTCTTCACCGCAGAGGATGAGGTTTTCGGGGCCGAGAGGCAGATTCGCTTGGCCCGCTGTGCTGCGCATAACCAAGTTCAACTCTTCCAGGCCGGTACATCCCATGAATACAGAGTCGGGGATCACGATATTGAGGGGAGCATACATCTCGCTGCCTGCGTAGAGGTCTTCGAACCTAATGGTCTTGATGCAATCCTTGTTATGGAAAGCCTTTTTGCCAATAGATACAGTCTTGTAGTTGTAGGCCGAACCTATATCGTTATATAGGTAGATGGTCTCTCTGTTCTCCACCTCTTTCACATACATGTGGTAGATGGTGTGCTTGTTCTCGGTCATCAGCCACTGTCCGTTCATCAGCCATGTCGGCTCGCGGACTGCCTTGTTGGCCAAGGTGGTAGACATGTAGCTCAAGCCGTTGATAGCACCTGCTGAGGCTGCAGTTATTTCGGCAGCCATCATGGGGTATATGGCAGCTTTCTCATAGGCCAAAAGCAATGCTCCTGATGCATTGTGCAAGTTCAATACAGCTGCATCCACTGCTTTGATCAACAGCTCTACTCCATGCTTGCTCATTGTTTTGAAATTGCTCATCAAGATGCTGCTGGCAGTTGCATGTACGGATTCTGCAGCCGCCTTGGCAGCCTGTGCGGGAGCGATTAAAGACGAACTCGCTGCATTGGCCCAACCTAAAGTGGCGATGGCAACAGCTACCTCCACGCCGATGATGGCGGCGTTCCACCATGACGACTGCAGGCGGGTGAGCTCCGAAGTGGGCAGCGCGTTGAGCGAGTTGGCCGCATAGTCATAGGTAACACCCATGACGGTGATGGGGTCATGGACTGTGGGCAGGTACTCTGATGCTACGATCTTGTCGGCATACTGGCTCCAGTTGGGGTCGTTGAGGAATGCAAACAGCAGATGGGGAGCCACCACGATGCGGAAGTCTTCGTCGCAGCCGTCAAATACATTGCTGCCGATGTAGATGTCCGTAGGGGTCAGCGCCTGAATGCTGTTGGTTCCCTCCGTTACGAGGTAGAACATGTTGAACTCCTTCAAGTTCTTACAATCCTTGAAGGCACCGTTGTGGATGACCATATTGAGCATGGTATTGGCATTCTCGGAGGCCGAAGCACAGTCCTCAAACACCACCTTCTTGATGTGCTCGTTGCCGCGCAGCGCGGTACTGTCAATGGCGATGGTCTTGTAGTTGTAGCTGGTACCTATATCGTTGTAGATACGCATCTCACCTTCGTTGCTATCGATTTCGTCATTGTTCACACCCACAATCTGCATATACCAGGTCTCCTTGCCTGGTGCGGGGGTGAGGATCTCCTCGATGTCGATGTTGCGGAACTCAGCCACCCAAGGCTCGAGGTACATGGCCATATCATTAATTCTGTTGCTTGAGAGCTGGTAGCCGTAGTATCCGTACAGCACACCATCTTCCTCTTCAGTCTCGGGCAGTTTCTCCGATGCTACGATGTAGTCGGCATACTGGCTCCAGTTGGCGTCAGAGATAAACATCTTATACACCAAGGGGTCTACCACGATGCGGAAGTCCTCGTGGCAACCATCGAATACGTTGCTACCGATGTATACATCCGTAGGCTTCAACATCTCTTCGTGGTTGGTACCATCAGTAACGAGATAGTACATGTAGAGTTCCTTCAAGTTCTTACAGTTCTTGAAGGCTCCGTCGTGAATCACCATCTTGAGCATAGTGTTGGCATTGGCAGACGATGAAGCACAATCCTCAAATACGATTCTTTTGATGTGCTCGTTGCCACGCAGTGCGGTACCATCTACGGCGATGGTCTTGTAGTTGTAGCTGGTGCCGATATCGTTATAGATACGCATTTCACCATCGTTGTCATCTATATCGTCATTGTCCACACCTGTAATCTGCATATACCAGGTCTCCTTGCCCGGTGCCTGAGTGAGGATACCATCGATGTCGAGGTCCTTGAACTCGGCCTTCCAGGGCTCTAGCAACGCCTTCATTTCGTTCATGTTCTTACTTGAGAGCTGGTTGCCAAAGTAGCTATACGCTACACCATCTTCCCAATATCCCCAAGCAGCTCGGGTTACTATGGTTGAGGCTTCTCCAGAGCGGGTGAGTGGATTAACTCTCATGATGGTGTCGCGCACCACGAAGCACTCCGCTATAGAGTCATACTCCATGGCCGAAGCAGGAATGGGTTCGGTAGCAAGGGGGTAGGGCAGCGTCTTCACGTTGCTCACCTCCTGCGTCTCATTCGAGCCGTCGGCCCATGCCTTAGTAGGCAAAGCCAGCATCATGATCGATGCGATGGCAAACAATAACAAAGCTTTTCTTTTCATTTAGTCAGTTTTTATTAGTGTTGATTTTTTTTCTTCGTAGTTATAGTGCCTTTTTAGGCATTGTAAAAACCCTACAAAATTATACATTTCCTATGTAGTGACCTAAATTAGGTTGTTTACATTTCGGTTTACATTTTGTGGTTTCTGTAGACAAATGCTTCGCGTAGGATAAGATGTAGGACATGAATCTTTGAAGATTTCTGCCTGTTAGATTATTTTTGCAGTAAAGAAAATATAAAACAACGTCGATTCTCATATCGAACTCACGTTAATGTAGGCAAGGAGAAGGCCTTTGCTGATAATGACTACATCAGAAGCTTTGCTAAAACGTCAGACTCGGGCACGCTATCAGACTTTGTCATCGCGCTGGAGAATAAAGGCTCTAAGACGATAATGTACATGGCTGGTGATATCAAAGTGGAGTGAGTGCGGTGGGGATTTATGAGGAGTAAAGGACTATGAATAGAAATAATTCTATATCTTTGCATCATTAGAAAATACTAAAGTTTGATTAAGAAAAATAAAACTATGACACAGAAATTACGCGTTGTTCTCGTGGGACTCGTAGTGAGTCTCCTCTCACAAACAACCTTTGCGCAGTATGCTGCAAGCAGCCAGTTGTTGAATGATACCAAGCAGTCTGCCTCTCAGAACGATGGGCAGCGACTGACCAATGTGGGTAAGACAATCATGCTCTCGGGAGCATCGGTAGCTATGATGGGTCTCACGGTAGGTACGGTGAGCACTATCGCGGGTGTCAGTGGTGATGATATCGATGTGTTCGTGCTGTCGACCTTTATCGGTGGATACCTTGGTGGGGTGGTGGCATTGACCGGACTGCCCATATACCTGGCAGGAAAGGTCAAGATGAATAGGTGCGGCTCATCGCTGATGACCATCACGAGCGAGGGTCACGATGGCTATGTGACGAACGTGGAGGCGGGCTTCGGTCTGGCCAATACGGCGAGCCTCTATGCGACGAGGGGATATAACTTCAACGAGCACCTCTTCGTCGGTGGTGGTGTGGGCTGCTCGGCATACCTCTTCACAGAGCGCGATGAGACCTTCTCTGACTTCTTGGCACTGCCCGTATATGCTAACGTGCGCCTCACGGGTGGCTCAAAGCGAGTGACTCCCTACATGGGCGCTCGCCTGGGATGTGACATCAACGGAATGGACCTCTACTCGAGCATCGAGTTTGGTACGAACATACGCAGCGCCTCGGGCTCACACGCTGATTCGTGGTGGCTGGGCGTCAAGGCTGAAGCTTTGGGAATGGAACTCCACACCATGGGCCTCACCGTAGGTAAGTCGTTCTGATAGACCATACAGATATTGTAGGAGTAACCCCATCATCTGCGGAGGCCGCGGATGGTGGGGTTATATCATTGGGGGCGGGTAGGGTGCTGGTATAAGAAAAATCAAGTTCTTTCTTAATATTCATTCGTAGAGATTTTGCTTTTCACTCGCCATGCAGTATCTTTGTCGTTTGGAAACTCAACGCTCATAAACTCACAACATATGATTGACAAGAACGAACTCATCTTCGGCACCCGTGCCGTCATCGAAGCCATCGAGGCTGGTAAGGATATTGACAAGATACTCATCAAGCGTGGCTTGCAGAACGAGCTCTCGCGCGAACTCTTCGAGGCGCTCAAGGGGCAACTCATACCGGTGCAGCGCGTGCCCATAGAGAAGCTCAATCGCCTCACGACGAAAAACCACCAGGGAGTGATTGCCTTCACCTCGGCGGTGACCTATCAGCGTGTAGAGGACCTCGTGCCCATGCTCTACGAGGAGGGTAAGAACCCACTCTTCGTGATGCTCGATGGTGTGACCGACGTGCGCAACTTCGGCGCCATAGCTCGTACTTGTGAGTGTGCAGGTGTGGATGCTATCATCATCCCTACGCACGATAGCGTGAGCGTCAATGCCGATGCGATGAAGACCTCGGCAGGAGCGCTACATACGCTGCCCGTATGTCGCGAACCGAACATTGGCAATGCTATCAAATATCTCAAAAACTGCGGATTCCGCGTGGTGGCAGCTACGGAGAAGGCTAAGTATACATACACGAAGGCTAACCTCACTGACCCTACATGTATCGTGATGGGTGCCGAGGATAAGGGTATCCCCGCTGAGCACCTGGCGCTGTGTGATGAGTGGATCTCTATCCCTCAGTTTGGCCACATACAGTCGCTCAACGTGTCGGTGGCTGCTGGCGTGCTCATCTATGAGGCGGTGCGTCAGAGAACAGAGGAGTGATAGTGTAATAATATAAGATGAGTTCGATATAAAGATTTCTTAAGAGATTGTCCACCTAAAATAGGGGGACGAGCGTAACAAAGTGGAGCGGAGGGGGTATTCTCATGCGAATAATCGTACCACCTCCCCCTCTTCGAGGGTACTCCTCCTAACCCAGGAGGAGAATTCTAAAAGTGCATTTTATATTGAACCTACGTTAATATAAGATGATGGGGGTTGACTACCGAATGGAGTCGGCCCCCATCTTCATTTTATATACGTTGGTCTCCTTGCGCTCGAAGTGGAGCGACTGGTAGAGGGCATTGGCGGCTATGCGCTTGGGGTTGGAGGTGAGCATGAGGGTGTCTATCCCTTGCTCCTTGCAGTAGGCGATGGCGTGCTCTACGAGCATTCTGCCGAGCCCTTGGCCGCGGTAGGCATCGTCGACCACTACGTCCTCTATCCATGCCTTGCTGCCTGTGGGGCTGAGGTATGTGCCCACGGTGAGCATGCCTATCACGATGTCAGTATCGAGCAGCAGGAAGAGGGGGCTATGGGGCGAGGCGAGCTGACTGCGGTAGTCGTCCTCGGTATAGCTGATGCTGCGTGTGGTGAGCTGGCTGAGCAGGCGCACGATGGCTTGGTGGTGGGCTGCTACGAAGGTGGTGGGGGTGATGATGGTGTATTTCTCCATGCGATGATCTGTTGTGTATGTCGATAAAACAAAGGGAGCGGGGCCTCAGGCTCCGCTCCTATGTGTTGGGTGTGGGCTGATTATTTGAACCAGCTAACCAACTTGTCCTTAGCGTAGAAGTAGTATACTGCCAAGCCTACCCATGAGGTGCAGAGTACTGCTATTGCGCTGATAACTTTGCCTGCTGTGCCCATGGGCATCTTGAGGATCTCTAATACAGCCTTGATAGCAAGTACGAGGCCGATGATGTAAATGATAGTTCCGATCATAGTCTGATTCCTTTCTTTGTGTTAAGTGTTTCTAAATTGTCATCCTGAGCGTAGTGAAGAAACTTTGCTGTATGCATTGTGAGATTCTTCGCTCTGCTCAGAATGACATCTAATTATCAATTATTAATATTCCATCTTGCTCATGCGAACGTATGAAGCGTAGCGCTTCTTGGCCATCTCCTCGGCAGCGTCGAAGAGCTCTTGTGCCTCAGCGGGGTATTGCTTCATCACTGATGCGTAGCGCACCTCGCCCTTGAGGAAGTCTTGGAACTCCTCCCACTTGGGCTCCTTAGAGTCGAGGGTGAAGGGGTTCTTGCCTTCTGCTTCAAGTGCGGGGTTGAAGCGCCAGAGGTGCCAGTAACCGCTCTGTACGGCAGCAGCCTCCTCGGCCTGTGCCTTACCCATACCCTTCTTCAAACCGTGGTTGATACAGGGTGCGTAAGCGATGATGAGTGAGGGACCGGGATATGCCTCTGCCTCGCGGATAGCCTTGAGGCACTGAGCCTGGTCGGCACCCATAGCGATCTGAGCTACATATACATAGCCGTAGGTGGTAGCGATGAGACCGAGGTCTTTCTTACGAACGCGCTTACCTGAAGCTGCAAACTTAGCGATAGCGCCGAGCGGAGTAGCCTTAGATGACTGACCACCGGTGTTAGAGTATACCTCAGTGTCGAGCACGAGGATGTTTACGTCTTCGCCTGATGCAATCACGTGGTCGAGACCGCCGTAACCGATATCGTATGAAGCACCGTCACCACCGATGATCCACTGTGAACGCTTCACGAGGTAGTGGCTGAGCTCGAGCAACTTAGCGCATGTGGGACAACCCTTAGCTGCGCTTGCCTCGATGTGGGGCTTCAGTGCAGCTGCAGCAGCCTTAGATGCCTCAGCATCGTCCTTGCTGGCAATCCATGCCTTAGCAGCCTCCTTGTACTCCTCAGATACCTTGTCGCTGGCAATCATCTCTTCCAAGAGTGCCTCGATGCGTGCCTTCATCTTCTTGTTGGCAAGTACCATACCGAGACCAAACTCGCAGAAGTCCTCGAAGAGTGAGTTAGCCCATGCGGGACCCTGACCCTTCTCGTTGGTAGTATAAGGTGTTGAGGGGATTGAGCCTGAGTAGATTGATGAGCAACCTGTAGCGTTAGCTACCATCTGGCGGTCACCATAGAGCTGAGAGATGAGCTTCACATAAGGTGTCTCACCACAACCTGAACATGCACCTGAGAACTCGAAGAGCGGAGTAGCGAACTGTGAGTTCTTGGGGTTAGACTTGATGTCTACGAGGTCTTGCTTGCTCTTCACGTTCTTCACGCAGTAATCCCAGTTAGCAGCCTCCTTGAGTTCGCCTTCGAGGGGAACCATCTTGAGAGCAGGACCACCGAGCTTGGGATTGCCGGGACATACGTCAACACAGTTGCCGCAACCGAGACAGTCCATCACACCTACCTGGATGCGGAACTTCATGCCCTTCATCGCAGCGGGAGCCTTCATCTCGATCATGTCACCGTTAACGCCTGCAGCCTCAGCATCGTCCATCACGAAGGGACGGATACAAGCGTGAGGACAAACGAATGCACACTTGTTACACTGGATACACTTCTCAGCATCCCATACAGGGACGAAGGGAGCTACACCGCGCTTCTCATAAGCCGATGTGCCCTGAGGCCATGTACCATCCTCGTAGCCCTTGAAGGCTGATACGGGGAGGAGGTCACCATTCTGTGCGTTGATGGGGCGTACTACCTCGTTGATGAATGCGGGGTCATCATTAGCCACCTTCTCATCTGCGGGGAGGCTGCTCCATGCAGCGTCTACTACCAACTCCTTGTACTCACCACCGCGGTCTACAGCAGCGTAGTTCTTGTTGACGATATCCTCGCCCTTCTTGCCATAAGACTTCACGATGAACTTCTTCATCTGCTCGATAGCCAAGTCTACGGGGATAACCTCTGTGATGCGGAAGAAGGCACTCTGGAGGATGGTGTTGGTACGGTTGCCGAGGCCAATCTCCTGCGCGATCTTGGTAGCGTTGATATAGTATACCTTGATATTATTGTCAGCAAAGTATTTCTTGATGTTGTTGGGGAGGTTTGCAGCCAACTCATCACCTTCCCAGATGGTGTTGAGCAGGAAGGTTCCATTCTTCTGCAAGCCGCGAGTCACATCGTACATCTTCAAGTAAGCCTGTACGTGGCAAGCTACGAAGTTAGGTGTATTTACCAAGTAGGTAGAGCGGATCTCGCTATCACCGAAGCGGAGGTGTGAGCAGGTGAAACCGCCTGACTTCTTAGAGTCGTATGAGAAGTATGCCTGACAGTGCTTGTCGGTGTTGTCACCGATGATCTTCACTGAGTTCTTGTTAGCACCTACAGTACCATCAGCACCGAGACCGTAGAACTTAGCCTGGAACATGCCGTCGCCACCCATAGCGATCTCCTCCTTCTGGGGGAGTGAGGTGAAGGTAACGTCATCTACGATACCCACGGTGAACTGGTTCTTGGGCTCTGCCATAGCGAGGTTCTCGTATACAGAGAGGATCTGTGCGGGTGTAGTATCGTTAGAGCCGAGACCATAGCGACCGCCCACGATAACGGGAGCATCGGGGTTGCCATAGTAGCAGTCCTTGACGTCGAGGTAGAGGGGCTCGCCATTAGCACCGGGCTCCTTAGTGCGGTCGAGCACAGCGATGCGCTTAGCTGTCTTAGGTACAGCAGCGAGGAAGTGCTTAGCAGAGAAGGGACGATAGAGGTGTACGGCTACGAGACCTACCTTCTCGCCCTGTGCGGTGAGGTGGTCTACTACCTCGCGGATAGCCTCTGTCACTGAACCCATAGCGATGATGACGCGGTCAGCATCCTCAGCACCGTAGTAGTCAAAGAGACCATACTTGCGGCCAGTGATCTCAGAGATCTTCTCCATATATTCCTCTACTACAGCGGGTACGTTAGCGTAGTAGTTGTTGCAGCTCTCGCGGTGAGCGAAGAAGGTATCGGGGTTCTCAGCCATACCGCGTGCTACGGGGTTCTCGGGAGTGAGTGCACGGCTGCGGAACTCGGCGAGTGCCTGCTGGTCTACGAGCGGAGCGAGGTCTTCGTTCTCGAGCATCTCGATCTTCTGAATCTCGTGTGAGGTACGGAAGCCGTCGAAGAAGTTTACGAAGGGTACGCGGCTCTTGATGGTAGCGAGGTGAGCTACACCAGCGAGGTCCATAACCTCCTGTACTGAGCCCTCGGCCAACATAGCGAAGCCTGTCTGACGGGTTGACATCACATCCTGATGGTCACCGAAGATACAGAGCGCGTGTGATGCCAAGGTACGTGCTGATACGTGGAATACGCAGGGGAGGAACTCACCAGCGATCTTATACATGTTGGGGATCATCAGCAAGAGACCCTGTGATGCAGTGTAGGTAGTGGTGAGCGCACCAGCTTGGAGCGAACCGTGTACGGCACCAGCAGCGCCGCCCTCAGACTGCATTTCCTGTACGAGTACTGTCTCGCCGAAGATATTCTTACGGCCCTGAGCTGCCCACTCGTCGACATACTCAGCCATTGTAGATGACGGGGTGATAGGGTAGATAGCTGCTACCTCAGAGAACATATACGAGATATGTGCAGCTGCCTGGTTACCGTCACAGGTGATAAACTTTTTTTGTTTAGCCATAGCTTTATTTATTTATGATTTATTAATTATACATATATATATTAGTACAAGAAGCCAAAGAGCCAAAGTGGTATCTCATTGCCACGGCCCAATTCGCGTCTATGCATAACGTAATATACTTCGGGGTTGTTCTTGATACGGCCTCGTCCTGAGTCAGCACATACGCGGATCTGTATGTTGTCGTCTACCAGGAACGAAAGTCCCTTGCCGCCCTTGTCAATCTTGTGGTCTTTCCACAGAGAGTTGGCGATGAAGGTCTCCAGCACATCCTGGTCGCTTACCTTCACGGGGTAGATGCTGTATACGAGGTTGGTGTTGTGTAGCATGATCTTGGCTGGCTTCTTGGGTGTAGCGTCGCCAGGGTTGTAGAGCATGTTGATGAGGCGTGCGTCGGCCAGGTACTTGATATAGTTCATGACTGTAGCGCGCGAGGTCTGTATCTCTGCAGCGAGCTTGCTCACGTTGGGAGCGCCCGGACCATTCACGGCCAATAGGTAGAGCAGCTTCTTGATCTTTGACAGATACTTGAGCTCTATCTCTTGCACGATGAGGATATCTACCTCGATCATGGCATTCATGGTCTTCAGCAGGTTTTCTGCGAAGTTGCGCTTCTCCAAGAAGAAGGGGTAGAATCCATGGTGCAGGTAGTTTTGGAAGAAGGCGTTGGGGCTCACTCTGGGCAAGATGGTGCGAGCTATCTGCTCGTGGTTGGTGAGTATCTCCTCCAGTGTGTAGCTGCGGAAGTTGTTGCCTGTCTTCAGGTTGAGGTATTCGCGGAACGAGAATCCACGCAGGTTATACGACTTGGCGATGCCGTTGAGCTCGGGGTTCTCCTCCTTGAGGCGCATCACCGAGGTACCGGTAAACACGATCTTCAGTGAGGGGAAGCGGTCGTAACACTCGCGCAGCTGGTGGCTCCATTCAGGTATCTTAAACACCTGGTCGATGAGCAGCACCTTGCCACCGCGGCGGATAAACTCCTCGGCAAACTCGGCCAACCTCTTCTCCTGGAAGTAGAAGTTGTTCATATTCACATACAGACACGAGCGGTCGTTGCGGAATCGCTCCTGCGCGTATTGAATCAAGAAGGTAGTCTTACCCACACCACGAGTACCCTTGATACCAATCAAGCGGTCGCTCCAGTCAATCTCGTCCATCAAGTTGCGGCGCACCGGGGCATCCGTGTGAGCCAGCAGATATTCATGCGTTTTATAAAAAGCCTCCATACTATATTTTATCGGCCAAAAGATATTTTGCGACAAAGTTACAATTAATAAACGTATTTTGCAATCCAAACTTTACAAATTTCTGAAAGAAATGAAAGTTTTTTTATATCTTCGCGCCATGAAACCTATTTTCGTCTTCAATCCCGAGCATGATTTGGCCCTTGCCAATGGCGACCGCCACTACATCCCGCCCAAGAATATCCGCGAGATGGCCCATGACTTGGCACCACTGATGGAGGCGGCGCTTGCCTATGCTGAGGGTGACGAGACGCTCCCATTTGCTACGCCGGTGCCCCAGCCTTGGGGATGGGATATGGCTGTCAGTGAGCGGTTTGTGAAGATGGGTTTCCCCGCCGAACAGCTCCCCTCTGATGCGGCGCTCATGGCGCTCTGTCGGCGTTCTGAGCGAGGTACGGCACATCGCCTGCTCAGCGCTTTTCGTGCCGAGCACCCCGACGAGGCCTATGTCGGCGAGAGCCTCATGCTACGCGCTGCCGATGACATTGCTCCCTATGCCGAGCGCCACGGACACATCTTGCTCAAGGCTCCTCTCTCGGGGAGTGGCAAGGGGCTGAGGCATGTAAGTTTCAACGAAAACGAGGGCGAAGACTGCCGTCCGGATGAGAAGTTAGCGTCATCGCTGAAGAAGGTCGAGAGCTGGGCCAGCGCGCTCATCCGCCGCCATGGCTACCTCACGGCAGAGCCCTTCTATGATAAGGAGGCCGACTTTGCGATGGAGTTCTACGTCAGCGATGCCGCGTGTCATTTTATCGGATATTCGCTCTTCATTACCGATCATCATGGTCGCTATATCGAGAGTCGTCTGCTCAGCGATGAGGCTATCGAGGAGTCTCTCACTCAGTACGTTAGCTTAGAGTCTCTCCGCGAGGTACGCAGCTGGATTATAGCCCATTGGCGCGATATCGCTCCCGACGAGTGGGACACCGCTCGCCACCCCCTCTACTTCGGCATTGATATGATGATAGTCCGGGGCGACAGGTGCCATAAGCTACACCCCTGCATCGAGGTCAACCTGCGTCTCAATATGGGCATCATTGCCCACGAACTCTACCGCCACCGCCTCTCTCCCGAGGCTCGAGGGCTGTTTCGCCTCACCTTCTTCCCCGACAGCGCGGCGGTGCGTGCCTTCAGTGCCGAACAGGCTTGCTCACACCCTGCCACCTACCATGAGGGCAAGCTGCTGAGAGGCTATCTCCCCCTCACTCCCATCCACGACGACACGCGCCACCATGCCTATATCCTCTGCCAGTAGCTGCGTGAGAAGACAAAAGTTCTAGATTATCTAGAATATATGGCCTTTAGTGCTGATTTTTCGCAACTTTTTCATACCTTTGCGAAGAATCTGATACAAAAGACTGATAAAATGAGAAAACGTATAACCCTATTGTTCGCTCTGGCGACCCTGCAACTGACCTTAACAGTAGCCCAAAACGCTAATCCCTGTCACTACATATACTTTGCCAATGGCTCCGTCGAAGCATATCCCGTGGAGTATGTCAAGTCATTGGATGTGACCTCCAGTGAGTATAAGCTCACCCTCAGTGACGGCACTCAGAAGAAGTGGCCCACTGCGCAGGTCGACTCGGTGAGCAAGGTCTCTCCCGTATACCCCCAGTTTACCGACTTTAAGCTCGATGACAAGCTCAATGATCAGCTCTTCAGCGACGTAGATGGCACCATCTATACCGACTCAGTGCGCCTCGTCGTAGGTGCTATCGGCAAGTGGCTCACCCCCTCATACAAGACCGACAACAAGGCCGCCCTCGTCTATATCGGCAAGGATGAGCAGACGAGCGGCCAGTCGCGCCGCCGCTATGCCGATGATGTGGTCTACACCCTCTCACTCCCCGGACACACCCGTCTGGCCAGAGAGAAGGTGAGCGACGAGATATGGAGCGAGCCCACGAGCCCCGTCCAGGAGCTCAAGCTCACCGCCAGTCAGCTCACCACCAATGCTCCCTCGGGACGTAATCAGGGCCTCGATATGCTGCTCGACAACGACCCTCAGACATTCTTCCACTCTACCTACTCGGGCGACCCCGTGTACGACGTGCTGCCCCTCGATCAGTGTCCCTATGTATCAGTGTCACTCACCAGATCGGTCAGCAAGATGCAGTTCTACTACATGGGCCGTGTCGACTCTAAGGACCGCAATCCCCACGCCTTCCAGGTATATGCCTCTAAGGACAACAAGACCTGGAAGAAGGTAGCCTACTTTGACTCCAACGATGGCATCATTCCCACAGGCGCAGGTGTCGAGTTCACCTCACCCGTCATGACAGCCAGCGAGCCCTGCCGCTACTGGCGTTTCGAGGCTACGGCGTGCAACTACAAGAACTACCTCTGCATGTCAGAGTTCAGACTCTACGAGGTCGTTGGCGAAGCCGGCGAGCCCGAGCTCATACAGCCCGCCCAGTATGCCTATGCCATGCTCCCCATGGGCCGTGAGGTAGCCGTGCGCACCACCTGGCTCACCGACTATGCCGAGGTGCCCCGCGTAGATATCAACATCGAGGGAGGCAAGACCGTCACCAGCAAAGACTACTACCTCAATGCCGAGATCACCATCGATGGCCGAGGCGTATGGCCCGACCTCCAGGACGTGGTGCAGATCAAGGGACGAGGCAACTCCAGCTGGGGTGCAGCCAAGAAGCCCTACCGCCTCAAGTTTGCCAGCTCAGTCAAGCCCTTTGGCATGAAGAAGGGTAAGAACTGGAACCTCATCGCCCAGGCACAGACAGGCTCGCTCCTCACTAACCCCGTGGCCCATAAGATTGCCCGCATGACAGGCGCTGCCGCCGCTCACGACGTCGTCCCCTTCGACCTCTACATGAACGGTGCATACCGCGGTAGCTACATGTTTACCCAGAAGGTAGGCTTGGCCAACAACAGCGTAGACCTCGACGATGAGACCCAAGCCGTGCTCATCGAGCTCGACTCATACAGCGAGACAGGTCAGTTCAGAACCACCAAGTACAACCTCCCTGTCAACATCAAGTCGCCCGACTTCGGTGAAGACGAGACCGTGCTCACCAGAGCTCAGATCATCAGCGACTTCAACCTCCTCACCAACGCCATCTACGACAACGCCAACTACGAGCGCTACATGGATATCGACATGCTCGCCCGCTTCATGCTTGTCAATGAGCTCGTGCTCAATGCCGAGCTTGGCCACCCCAAGAGCACCTTCCTCTACCGTGAGAATATGAATCACATGTCGAGCCTCTACACCTTCGGCCCCGCGTGGGACTTTGACTGGGGCTACGGCTACGAGGGCAGCAGCACCTACTGCCTCACCGACCCCACGGAGTACTACTTTGACCGTCATCCCAAGAACCCCGGACGCACCTTTTTTATGACCCTGTGGGAGACGAGCGACCTCATCAAGTACCACTACTACTTCGTGTGGAAAGACTTCATGGAGAATCACCTCGAGGAGCTCATCGACTACGTCGACGACTACTACGCCTACGCCCGCAACTCATTTAAGAAGAACAGCTCAGTCTGGGGCGACGGATACAACTATACCACCAATGTGGCCAACATGAAGTCATGGCTCAACACCCGTGCCCACTACATCATGGAGAGCCTCAAGCCCTACGATGGTGTCAAGGCACCCTACCACTTCGGCGACTCTAACAATGATGGACATATCGACGAGAAAGACCTCGAGAATATGCTCTCATACCTCTACCGCTCATACGTCACCGAGGCCAAGCTCAAGAAGATAGACGTCGACCTCAATGGCGAGCTCACCGTGTGTGACATCGCCTGGATCTGTACCTTGATGGATGCCGTAGAGCCCGCCCAGGCACGCCGCCTCCGCGGCTTTGACGAGTGGAGCATCGACGTAGAGGACGAGCGCGAAGACAGCGATGACGACGAGCTCTACCAGGTGCTCGACAACTACGCCGCACAAGCCATGCGCAATCAGACCCGCGCCGAGGCCATCAACCTCTCCGTGGCAGCCAATGCCGAGAAGCAGGGCTGGGACATCACCGTCGACATGGCCAACCAAGACACCTACGTAGCCTTCCAGATGGACTTCGTATTGCCCAACAACATCTCCGTGTATGACGACGTGGCCGACATCGTGCTCACCCCGCGCACCGAGTCTACCCACCAGGTCATGGGAGGCCTGTTGAAGGATGGCAGCTACCGTGTCATCGTATACTCTACCGCCAATGACCTGATAGCAGACACCCAGGGACCCCTCTTCACCCTCACCGCGAGCCTCGAGCAAGAGCTCGATGCAGGCGACTATCCCCTCACGGTGAAGAACATCCGCATGGTCAAGTCTACCGGTATCGAGACCATCCTCAATGACGCTTCGGCTACTATCTCCGTCAAGAGCGACGTCAGCGCTATCGAGTACACAGGTCAGTGGCCTGCCGACGTCTACGACCTCAGCGGTCGCCTCGTACGCCGCGATGCCACCTCACTCCGTGGCCTCCACCCAGGCGTATATATCGTCAACAATCACCGCGTAGTGGTCAAGTGACCCTACCTATGCGATACACACAAGGGCAGCCGCAAGGCCGCCCTTGTTTTTTAGAAGCAGGGGAGTTTTTTTTCGTTTATGGCGCACCTATACATTCCACGATAATCCTTACTTGGTTGCGCGATAAGATGCGCTCCGTGCCTTTGTACCCTGCGTTCTTCAGCATTTGGCTGAGGCGGGTGGTCTTGCTCAGCTCCTCGCGGAAGAGGCGCACAGCGGTGTGTGCCAACCTATCGGGGTAGTAGAGCTGGGCGAGCTCGCCAAACTTGTATTCTTTGATTTGAAATCGTTTCATATTATTTTTAGTTTTTTAATGTTGATGGAGAGACAGTGCATATTAACTGTAATCGTAATTGTAATCACTATACCTTAATGAATACATCCCTCTCTTCATCCTTCACGATATGTCCACGTGATACCCAGCTTGCAAGTTGATTCCGGGGATTAGGTCTTAATCCCTGCGCTATGCGGAGGTCTCGCACCTGTTCGCGGGTGAATTCTTTAGGTAGCATCGAGAGCAGTCCTACGGGGCCGCGCTGGAGGGAGTTCTTCTCACCATCGAGGTCGCGGTGTAGCATGTCACGGAAGAATCGCATCTTGCACCACATATCATAGCGTACAGACCAGGCGGCGAAGGTGGCTATCTCATCGCTCCATCTCATGCCATTCATCACATAGAGGAGCATGGCGCGGTAGAAGCCCATGAGCAGGCTGCGGCGCGACATCTTGGCATAGGCGCGGTCATCGGCATCGCGGGCAAAGGCTACCTGTTCGCGATTGAGCGCCAAGGCCCACTCGATGGCTTCGGGGCAGTGGAGGGTGCCGCTACAGGAGGTGAGGCGGTCTATGTACCCCTTGAGCTCTTCGGCAAAGTGCTCCCCATACTGGGCGTAGTGGGGCACCTCTTCGCCCCAGTTGTCTTCGTCCTCGATGATGGTGGAGAAGGCCAGACGCGACAGGGTACCGTCGGCAATGCTTTTGGCAAAGTACTTGCGTACGCGCTGCACGGTGGTAGAGGCATTCCAGTTCCATCTGACGCGCACCTTGGCATTCACGGCATTGGCTGCTACGCGCTCCTGTCCGTACTTGCCGCAGTCAAAGGCGAGGCGGAGTATGGCGCTCACGCTACCGCTCTGCGTGTTGGTCTTCAGGGCATTGAGCAGCTCTATCTCGTCCATCTGTGTGTAGAGAAATTTGTTTTCTGCCTCAGAGAGTCGCAATACAAAGGCGGCATTGGTCATGTCTGACGCCAAGATCTGCGTGCCCAGCCCATCGGGGCGCTTGGGCTTGTCGGCAGGATTGGCGATGCCCTCGCAGGTCTCGCGCCAGCGTCGCTCCTTCTCGCGTGCCACCTCGTCGCGCGCCTCGATGTCGGCGATGATGTAGTCGATGGGGGTGTTCACCGCACTCTTACCCGATGATAGCTCTGCCACGAGCACGCTCATGAAGGTGGGCTCGTAATCTCGTCCGTCGATGTAGGCAAACTGCAGATCCTTTACATGTGCTCCCAGGGGAGGAAACACAGCCATGGCCACTGCCGCCTTCATACGCTCGGGCGTGCGTGAGGTGAGTAGCGCGATGGGTTCGGGGAGAATAGTCGGCATTGCTGGAGGTAATGCCTCGGGATGAGGGTTGAGCGTTGAGGGTTGAGAGTCCCCGTCCGCTACTTCGGAAGACTCCGACGCGACTTGTAAGGCACGCTTCAAAGTCTCAGGCATATTGCGCGACATAGGCCTATTGATAGCGCTCTGTATCGTCTGACGATGCTTCTGAGGCTCTTCACCGTAGGTGGGGAGTATGCTTGCTACCCATGCAGCATCATCGTTGCAGATGTAGCGGAGGTTACACGCCATGGTGAAGATGAAGGAATTTCTCGCGCCTTGGGCGGGACGGCCTCCGAGTTGCTCTTCGAGTCTTCTTATAATCTCGGAGTACTCAATACCATTGTAGTCGGTGGGGTAAGATTCTCCTCCTAAGATAGGAGGAGTACCCCGCAGGGGGGAGGTGGTATGATTGGCGTCCACAGATACCCCCTCCGCTACATTACGTTCCACTCCATTACGCTCGTCCCCCTTAAAGGGCGACAATTCTTTTTGATTAGCCCCTTCCGCGGACTCTGCATTCTCCCTCTTTAAGGGGGAGTCCCCGCAGGGGGAGGGGGTAAGGGAGAGGGGACAATCAGGAGACGCTCCCCACAAACTTCCGTCGGGGTAGTCACTTGCATCGGGCAACTCTGCGAATAAAAGTGAAGGATTAAAGTACAGCACCTCACTCTTCATCGGCGCATACGACAATCGTGAGATATCTTTACACACATCATCGCACTGTACCCCCATCGCCTGGCAAAAGTCATGCTGCTCCTGCTGGATGCTCTTACCCTTAGCGCGCTGCATCACCAGGCGCAAGCCATCGCCACTCGGGGTGATGTGAGCAAGGGCGAGCCTACTCATGTCCATCTTGCCTGCAAGCTGCTCATAGAGCGCCTTAGCATCGCCCACATGATCAAAGTCAAGCATCAAAAGTCCCGTAGGTCTCATAAACTCAGCGTGGCGTGGACTGAGGGGTTTCGTGCCCTGCGCCTCACACTTGGCCAGGTACTTTCTATATTTATCTTTGTCAAACACGCCCATGTAGGTCAGCGCGGGCAGCTTGCTCTTCGCTTTGGGCTCTCCTGCACGGTGTGCAAGGATGAGCCTTTCGGTCTTCTCGCTCTGCGTGAGGGTGTAAAACTGCTGCGCATCGCAGGGCTTGAGAACATTGTCAAATGAGTTGTTTACGTAATTAATCATATAGACCCCTTCTGCCCTTCGGGCATCTCCCCCTCTATGGGGAGAGCCTTCGGGGTGCTGCTGGGGTAAGCAGTTTGTTAAATGTTATAAATAAAAATCAGCGAGGTTTGAGTCCTCCCCATAGAGGGGGAGTTAGAGGGGGTCTATGAACGGCCAAGTGTTAAAACCCTCGATGTCGTACGCGATATGTATATACCCACGCTTGCGGTCGATGTAGCACTCGGTGATGCCCAGCTGACCCGTACTGAAGAGATACACGATGAGTTCGTAGAGCTTATATACCAGTCCATTCTTGGGGCGAATATCTGCCGCCATACCCTTCATGTGGTAGCTGTATTGGGCACCGCCTACAGCCTTGTTCAGCTCGGGGCAACGGTAGCCACTGTTGACGATGATGGGTCCGTCCCATGCCTCGCGTATCGGGTCGAGCACATTTTCGGTGAGCAGCTCGAGGTTTCTCACGGCCTCCGCCGAGGGCACGTTCTCGATGTAACGTGCCTGAGCGGTTGCGCTATAGGTGAATTCTTCAAGACTAAAGAAGACCCCCTCCCAGCCTCCCCCTCTATGGGGAGGAGTTGCTGGCATCGCGGTAGTTTTATTCGTTGTTGTCATTACTTCTTACTTTTTTGTTCGTTTTACGTTCTTTTTCTTCTCTGCTAGCTCCTCCATAGAGGGAGGGGTTGGGGAGGGTCTTCCTCTTTTCATAGTACAGTCCATCGCCGATGTACTCTTTGGGTGCGAAGGGTAGCGGACTATCGCGGCGGATGATGCCCATGACACGACCATTCTTGACGCCTATGGCAAAGTGGATGATGCCACCAAATCTGCGGTCGTGATTGTCAAAGTACCCTTGCAAGCCATGCTGCAGATGCCCGAAGAAGGCCGAGCGGTTCTTGATAGGTTTCATGAGGCCCCCCTCAGTCCCCCCAAGGGGGGATGACTGGTTTTTCTTTTTATAGTTACTTGTTGTCATTGTTTTGAATTGTTATGTGTTAGGAATTAGTGCTTCTCGCGGTTGTCTGAGTCACCCCTCCTTGGGAGGGGCTGGGGGAGGCTACTACTGTGTCGTACACATCCGCTTCAAGGCGGCGCTTCACCTCATCTATCTCGCTCTGTATGTAGAGCACCATGAGGGGCTTGGTGAGGTGGCGCGGTACGAGGAACGACACCTTCACCTTGTCCTCAGTCACTGCCAGCGTAGTGCTTCCTACCACCACCTGCTTCTGATAGGTGGGCTTGCGCGAAGCCTCTGCGTAGGGCTCAAATACGAAGCTGGTGCCCTCCATCTTCACACGACCACGGATGGTCTTCTCGGGCTTGCCCAGGCGCTCCAGGGCACCACTGTGGTAGCTCTTGGTCATCACCTTCATCTTACCATTTTCACTCACGTGCATATCGCACATCTCAAGGGTCTCACTGCTGTTAAAATACTTTTTCATTGTTTTTTCGGTTTGTGGGCGAGGCTTCAGAAACGATGGCCATCTATCTCGAGAATCCCTTCGGCCCACTGCCCGATGTTAATAAAAAATTTACTCCCGCAACCACTTTCGTTGTGATTACGGGAGCAAAGGTACGGCGATATTTTTCCGCCCACTTGATACGTATATAATACGCCGACTTGATACGGTCTATGCTACAACGCTTCTAATCGCGATCGAAACGCCCATGTCTTCTCTTGGTCCAGTCCGCGAGCCTTCGAGGTGCGCAGCGTCTCGGGGTTTATTCCCCACAGAGCGCCCCACATCTTCCATTTTGTAGATATATTAAGTCTCTCGGTGAGATATTCCGCCAAGGTACCCTTCTCTGCATTGGACAACCCCACCGGCATCCACCCCTCATCCACCATGCCAGCATCCATAAGCTTGGCGTGTAGGGTGCGCGCCTCGTCAGAGAGCAACACCTCGGGCAGAGGGGCCACATCCATCACCTCGGCCTCGGCCTCCTCTACCACGGGCATGGCGTTCACCGTCATAGAGCCATCGGGGGAGATGGTCACTGACATCGAGTGCACCGTGTCGGCGATGACACCAAAGGTGCAATTATTAAAAATCTTATTCCCACTCATTCAGCCCTCCTCTCTATCACGCGCAGTGATGGTGTAGCGGTGAGCGTATTGATGGTGCCAGTGGTAGCTATGGTGCAGCCATTATACACCTGCCTCATGCGCGCATTGTCACGACGCGTGTGGTGCGCCTTGATGTTCGTCGCCTTCTGCTTGATGTCGCGGTCGCCCTCGGCATAGTCCACCAGCAGGTCGTAGATAGGCTTCGCCTCAGCCCACGAGGTGCACTCCTTGGCAAAGCGCTCGATGAAGTCGATGGGGATGGCCTTCGTGCGGCGCAGCACCTCCTCATCGGTAGCCTCTCTCGCGGCACTCAGCCTCTCCACCTCGCGCTGCAGGTCATCGCGCTCCTCCTCAGCCTCGCGCAACTGCTTGATAATCTCTGATACATACTCTTTTATCTCACTCAGAAAGTCCATTACACCTTCACAGATGACGCCGGACAAGCGCTCCCCGAATACCGTCGGGAAGTCCATTAATTCATTCACTTTCATAATGTTAGATGATTTTTTAATGGGGTTAAACCTAATGTTATCCTCTCTCAAAAACGGTTACAAATGTAGCACCGAAAATCCCATCCTCCAAACTTTCGAGCAAGAAGTTTTCCACCACTTTTCCACACCCACGGCCGTCGCCCCTTGCAAGCGATTGACGCTCAGTGAGTACCAGAAATTTAAAGAATTTCGTATGTTTTATAACATGTTTTGCAATTTTTTTACTCCTCCGAAACGGGGGTGTCAGATTGCAAAATCACTCCTTTTGTTGGATTGAGCTTAAAGGTCTAGAAATCTTCTGCTATAAGAAAACCAACTATAAGGTTTCTCTTTATACACACAGTCGAAGCATTTGAAACCTAAATTCACTATTCGTGTCTCAGGTTCAAATAGTTGGTCGTAATTAAAAGATGCAAAGTTATAGGATTTACAGGCTTTACAAACTGTTTGACACTCCAGTGTGCCTCTTTTTGTTTTTACTTCGTGAATGTTAGCTCCATACTGATTGGCTAATGCAATCTCAGCACCATTAAAGCCTGTAGAGTTTACATACATACCTTGAGGACTCCCAATTAGTGCCAATCTGACGCTGTTCCCACATTTCCAACAAGGTTTATCTATGAAGAACATCTCTGCACGATTCATTCTCCGATGACATTTTGGACATAAGGGATTGGGACATATATTTACCTTGTCCACAGACAAAAGTCGTTTAGAAATATCCTCACAATCATCAAAGTCACTTATCATTAACTGCAGACATGCAATCTTATGATTCTCATAGTAATTTAATGCATTTTCACTGGGTTCGTGAGTCACTACTACCTCGATAACTATGACAACATTATTATCCTTATCAAGCAAAGCTATATCAGGAATGCACTCCGCCAAATTGTATTCTTCGACAACTTTTGCAGCTTTCTTCAATAAGTTGCCCTCGTGATATTCTCCACACTTATCACAATGCCAACGAAATTTCAATTCATTGACACCCTGATTCAATCTATCGTTGATTAGGTCTACAATCTTCTGTTTTGTTCGCTTATGAAGATACGATTCAGAACAAGTATTCGTATTGCCCGACTTATGAGCAAAATGATTCTTCCTATATCCCTTTTGTCCCTCAGGAATCTTACTGATTCGTAACACCAGCTCCTCCCCGCAGACAGGGCAAAAGTATTTCTCGCCTTTTACTGCATCAGAAATGTGTATTTCATCCCCCTTACTATCCTTCGCAAAAGGAAGAAGGATTTTACGTGATGTTCTATTCATGGGGGAAACTATCAAATCTCTTCCAAATGCTTTTGAATCTTTGCCTCTTCATTTTGGGCATCACGGTAGCGGATAACTACTGCAGTTTCGCTGTATCCTCCAGCCTTCTCTATCGTGATTTCTATTTCGCCACCAGTAACTTCCCATAGGCTTCCCCATGTTGCTCTTCCGCTAATAAGTTCAAGCATATATGCCGCATCAGAAGGGCTCACAGATTTCGTTGCATTATTCTTCTCTACCACAGTTGCCGGCTTACCATATTTGCGAGTATACAAATCCTTGTAGTAATTGTAGGTGTTCACCAACACCTTCCATTCATCAGAAGCATCAAAGAGTACCACTACCGAATAGACATTCTCACCCTCATCATCAGCAATTACGCCCACCGTTGCGTTACGCCCAGTGAAGTCGCCGGTAAACAAAGTCGTATTATTATCATTGCCAATCGTCTTGAATCCTTTCGCACTCAACTGCTTGCAAAATGCGTCCATACTACCTTCGAGAGGGATACCCTTAAACGAAAGATGCTCTTGAGCCATACATGCAAATGAAACAAAAAGGACGATAAGTGAAAAAAGATGTCTTTTCATAGTGATTGTATTTATTACTGTTGTTTTAGTTCTTCTACTCTTCTGCAAAGTTACGAACTCCCCCTCACCTCTGCAAGTTTTCAGCGCAAAAGATTTTTTCGGAGCGGGTCCTTCACATTGTCATAAGACAATCAGAGTCAACAAATCCAGTACAACTGGGGGTGCTTACAATTACGATTACAGTTAATATGCGCACTCACGATAGAGGCAAATATACTGTTGAGTAAAAACTCTTATTTTATATATTAGATATACATAGTATATATAATATAAAAATAAGCCATATTATTATATACCCA
>JAFZFF010000102.1 GCA_017556045.1 Bacteroidaceae bacterium
AGACCAGAACTGCCAAGAGAAGAACTCACGACAAGGCAGTAGCTCCTACATTGGCCATCTGCCCCAACTGCGGCGAGTGGCATGTATTCCACACTGTATGCGGCGCTTGCGGCTACTATCGTGGAAAGTTGGCTATCGAGAAAGAGGCTGCAGTATAACTTGCGGCTTAATCAATCGAACAGGAAACCGCATCAAGCCTTTTGATGCGGTTTCTTTGGTAAAAACACACTACTATGCACAAAGCAGGATTCGTTAATATCGTAGGCAACCCCAATGTGGGTAAGTCGACACTGATGAACAAGTTTGTCGGTGAGCGTATCTCTATCGCCACTTTTAAGGCACAGACCACACGCCACCGCATTATGGGAATCGTGAACACAGAGGACATGCAGATCGTATTCTCTGACACGCCCGGAGTGCTCAAGCCCAACTACAAGCTGCAGGAGTCAATGCTGCAGTTCTCGGAGTCGGCCCTACAAGATGCCGATGTTCTCGTCTACGTAACTGACGTAGTGGAGAAGATCGACAAAAACCAGGACTTCCTGCAAAAAGTGCAGCGCATGGACGTGCCCATCCTCTTGCTCATCAATAAGATTGACATGAGCAATCAGAAGGAGCTGACTACTCTCGTCGAGAGTTGGCACGAACTGTTACCACAGGCGGAGATCATCCCTATTTCGGCATCAAATAATTTTAATGTCGACGTGGTACTTCGCCGCATCAAGGAGTTGCTTCCTGACAGCCCTCCCTTCTTTGGCAAGGACCAATTGACAGACAAGCCTGCCCGCTTCTTCGTCACCGAAATCATCCGCGAAAAGATCCTCCTCTACTATGACAAGGAGATCCCCTACGCATGTGAGGTGAGCGTAGAGCAGTTTAAGGAGACCGACAAGAGCATCCACATCAATGCAGTCATTTATGTGGAGCGCGATTCACAGAAGGGCATCATCATCGGCAATCAGGGCAAAGCACTGAAGAAAGTGATGACCGAGGCACGCCGCACACTGGAGCAGTTCTTCGGTAAGAGCATCTTCCTTGAGACATTTGTAAAAGTAGATAAAGACTGGCGCAACTCTGATAAAGAACTGCGCAGTTTTGGATATAACCTTGAATGAGGAAAGAGGGAAAAGTTAAAAGGGAAGAGTTAGGCTCCGCAGTGTGCAGCTCTTCACTATTAACTCTTCACTCTTCACTCTTAACTCATAACTCAAGAACATGGGAAACTTAGTAGCTATCGTAGGACGCCCCAATGTAGGAAAGTCCACTTTGTTTAACCGCCTCACTCAGACTCGCCACGCCATTGTGGCTGATGAGGCAGGTACCACACGTGACCGCCAATACGGCAAGTGCGAATGGACAGGACGCGAGTTTTCGCTCGTCGACACTGGAGGTTGGGTAGTAAACTCTGACGACATCTTCGAAGAGGAGATTCGCAAGCAGGTGCTCATCGCCGTCGAAGAGGCAGACGTAGTACTCTTCCTCGTAGATGTACAGAATGGCGTTACCGACCTTGACCAGCAGGTAGCCACCATCTTGCGCCGTGCAAAGACTCCCGTAATCCTTGTAACAAACAAGACCGACAACTACGACTTGCAATACAGCGCAGCTGAGTTCTACTCACTCGGCTTGGGCGACCCCTTCTGCATCTCGGCACTTACAGGTAGCGGCACTGGAGATCTGCTCGACATGATCATAGAGAAGTTGCCCGCCCCCACACCCGACCAGGAAGAAGAGGAGATTCCCCGCTTTGCTGTAGTAGGACGCCCCAACGTAGGTAAGAGCTCTATCGTCAATGCCTTCATCGGCGAAGACCGCAATATTGTGACCAACATCGCAGGTACTACACGTGACTCAATCTACACCCGCTACACGAAGTTTGGCTTTGACTTCTATCTTGTAGACACTGCTGGTATCCGCAAGAAGGGTAAGGTAAACGAAGACCTGGAGTTTTACTCTGTGATGCGTTCAATCCGCTCTATTGAAAACTCAGACGTCTGCATCCTCATGCTTGACGCCACACGAGGCATCGAGAGCCAAGACCTCAATATCTATTCGCTCGTGCAGCGCAACCAGAAGGGACTTGTGGTAGTAATCAATAAGTGGGACCTCGTACAGGACAAGAGCACTAAGGCGATGAAGTACTTCGAGGATACCATCCGCGAGCGCTTTGCCCCCTTCACAGACTTCCCCATCGTATTCGCTTCAGCACTGACCAAGCAGCGCATCTTCAAGGTGCTCGAATTGGCCAAGGAGACCTATCTGAATCGCACCACAAAGGTGTCTACCGCGAAGCTCAACGAGGAGATGCTGCCCATCATCGAGGCTACACCTCCCCCTTCAAACAAGGGTAAGTATATCAAGATTAAGTACTGCATGCAGTTGCCTGGAACACGCGTACCCTCATTCGTATTCTTCGCAAACCTGCCACAGTATGTAAAGGAGCCCTACAAGCGTTTCCTTGAGAATAAGATTCGTGAGCGCTGGAACTTCACCGGCACACCCATCAACATCTACATACGCCAGAAGTAAGCAGATGCACTGATGCTCAACATAATAGGAGGAGGACCCACAAAGTCCTCCTTCTTCGCATAAAATATTGCACTCCGCCTCCCGCCTCCAGAGCAAAAGACGAGACAAGCCGAGCAAGAATGCAAACTCCGCGTATCAGTTTAGCGAAGACACCTGCAAGCTTTATATGTTATATAACATTTTTGCGATTTTTCGTAGAAAAGATTTCTTTTCACACTTCACTCTAATCAAAAACCTTGTTAAATTTGTACACGGTTTGAAAGGAATATTTCCCTGCAAATCGTAGACAAGAAAAGAAAAATAGTATTAACCATAACTTTTTAATTTAATAAAAAATGGCAAACATTGATTTGAGCAAGTACGGAATCACTGGTGCAGTAGAAGTTGTGCACAATCCGTCTTATGAAGTTTTGTTCCAAGAGGAGACAAAAGCAGGTCTTGAAGGTTTCGAGAAGGGTCAGGAGACTGAGCTCGGTGCTGTAAACGTGATGACAGGTGTTTACACCGGCCGTTCACCCAAAGACAAGTTCTTTGTAATGGACGAAGTAAGCAAGGATACTGTATGGTGGACTTCTGATGAGTATAAGAATGACAACAAGCCCGTAACAGAGGCTACTTGGGCTGTGCTCAAGGATCTCGCTGTAAAGGAGCTCTCTGGTAAGAAGCTTTTCGTAGTAGATACCTTCTGCGGTGCTAACGAGAATACACGCTTGAAAGTGCGCTTCATCATGGAGGTTGCATGGCAGGCTCACTTCGTAAAGAACATGTTCATCCGTCCTACTGAGGAGGAGCTCGCAAACTATGGTGAGCCCGACTTCGTAGTATACAACGCTTCTAAGGCTAAGGTTGAGAACTACGCTGAGCTCGGTTTGAACTCTGAGACTGCAGTTGTGTTCAACCTCACAACTAAGGAGCAGGTTATCCTCAACACATGGTACGGTGGTGAGATGAAGAAGGGTATGTTCTCAATCATGAACTACCTCCTCCCCTTGCGCGGCATCGCTTCTATGCACTGCTCTGCAAACGTAGGTCACGATGGCGACACCGCTATCTTCTTCGGTCTCTCTGGTACAGGTAAGACTACTCTCTCTACAGATCCTAAGCGTCTCCTCATCGGTGACGACGAGCACGGTTGGGACGACGAGGGCGTATTCAACTTCGAGGG
>JAFZFF010000103.1 GCA_017556045.1 Bacteroidaceae bacterium
ATCATTACCTTCGTTGCTCTTCAACCAATTGCCCTCCTTGACGAAGGCCATCTTCATCTCCGATTCGGTAGCAGTCTCAGGGTTAAGGGTGTAATCCCACGCAAAGGTGAGCTTCCCGTCATTGTTGTCCGTCCACGAAGCGCGTGTGGTGGTCTTATCACTTCCCACACTGCCGCTGAAACGCAGATGACATCCAGCAGTAGGAGTATCTGGGGTGTCTGGAACAATGTCGTCGTTGTTACAAGAAGCAAACGACAGCATCGCCAACGCACATAATATTGTCTTATAAATATTCTTCATAGTGTATTGCTATTACTTATTCCCATTTATATTCCCTTAGGTTTCCTCATTAGAATCTTTCACCAAAATCGTAGTCATTATTGGTGTCAGTTCCCTGACCGCTCACGGCAAAGCCCTGCTCTACCTCGACCTCGATAATCTCCACCATGGGGGCCTCATAATTCATCTTTTCTTGTTTCATCTTGTGTATTGGTTTTTTAAGTTTATTCTTTTTTCTCTCACTGATTCTATCTGTGTTCATCCGTGCCATTTGTGGGCAATAAAAAAACGCCATTACATGACACCTTGGGGGTATCGTGCAACAGCGTTTGTGCTATTTCGTCCGTTAAGTGTAGCCCTACGGGGGGGTAGTTAACACATTGATATTTAACCTGATATACATATTCATTTCGTTCATTTCTTTTCTCCCACTAATCTCACGGATTGTCACTGATTATTCGTGTTCATCTGTGGCATCTGTGAGCAAATAGTTTGAAGCATTCTCCGAGGAGATGACACTATGTCCCAGTCGCTCCTCAATCTCCTTGCGGGTATTCCCAGCAATATCTCCACCCTCTTTGGCAAGTTGGGCACTCTCACGGAAGCCTTGCGGCTTGGTCTGCTTATGCAGCTCTGCCGTAGTAATCTCGGCCAAGGTATTGAGCGTCAGTTCGAGGTTGGTCATATTATCGCGCAAGCTCTCCTTGTGCAGCCCCTTGTGGCGCTTATATTCGCCTACGGTCTTGCCACTCCACGCCTGTGTGATGATATTGGTGAGCGAGGCATATTGCTGCCCCTCCTGCACACCAGCACGCTTCCACTCATCGGTAAGCTCCTTGCGCACCTCAATGGAGCGGATGCGCTGATTGATCCACTTGTCAGAGTAGCCCAAACGTGCGTAGTCAGAGATGGCCTGCTCGATAGAGAGCTCAGGGTCTTGCATCTGGTCAAGTCGCTGCGAAGCCACCTGTGCCATCCACTGCTTGAATGGCTCTGCCTTGGGCGAGGGGATAGACTGGATGATGCGGAAGAGCTGCTCCTGATCGGCAGCCATTTCTTTGCGAATTTTCCCATCTTCACTACGCATTGCAACCAGGGTACAAATTGTACCCCAGTTGAGCTTTAGCATTTCATCTCGGCTCTTTATCTTCTTTATATACTGCCTGGGATCGGCACTATCAGTCAGCACAGCCACCACATCAACGATAGAGAAGTACCACTTCTCCTGCTCGTCGTCCCAAACGGTGCGCACCTTCCTATCTTCGAAGAGTTGTAATTCGTGTTTCTTTGTCATAACACATTAAAAAACTTTGTTACACCTTACGCGAAATACTGCGCAGCCATCTCATCGACCAGTGCCTTGTCAGCCTCCATAGTCTCCTCATCTTCGCGGATGAGTGAGCAGAGGGGATAGAAGCGGTCGGGGTCCTCGGCATCGGCCTCGCTCATGATAGAGGGTTCGAGCTGAGCATCTACATACACGCCATCGCTGGCATAGATGGTGCAATCATTCTCCTCCAAATAGGCCTCAACTACGTCGTATACCTTCTGTGCAAAAGCTCTCAAATCTTGTATTGTGTCGTTCTCCATATCGCTGTGTTGTGTTTCGTTTTTTTACATCGCAAAGTTACGAACTCCTCCTCACCTCTGCAAGTTTTCAGAGCAAAAGATTTTTGAGTAATACACACCTTGATTAACAGCAAATGTCTCATGTTGCATGTCTTGAATTAATATGCTCTGTCCCGATGAAGGCTGAAATGTTCATGTATAAAACTCATATTTGAGTAATTAGATATACGTAGTATATATAATTACATAAATATGCCCTTATATATAGGGGGCAGAGCGTCAAGTGTAGAGTGCAGGTAATTGGAAACATGAGACGAGACAATCGCCTCGCGTGGCGCACGCGCATTATGCGGGTATCCCCTCATTCAGTGAGTTAAGAGTTAAGAGTTAAGAGCGGCAGGAAGGAGTGATAAATCTTTTTCGCAAGCGCAGCGCGGTACGCACGCATCGCCGAAAATCGTGGCATCCGCGAAATATTTTTACTTACGCCTATCGCGCTGATTATATGCACATTGCGCGCGCATCTCAAAATCTTAATTATCAATAATTATCAATATTTATCAATAATTATCAGTAACTGTAAGTGGGTCGGGGGAATGTAGTACCTTTGCACTGTCAAAATGGTTGAGGGTTGAGTGTTTAGAGTTGAGGGACCCATCCGGAGGGGAAGCTCACAACTCAAAGCTCACAACTCAAAGCTCACGACTCAAAGCCAACTCCTAACTCCTAATTCCTAACTCCTAATTAACTAACTCTCAACCCTAAACTCTAAACTCTAAACAACTATGTCAGTAAATTACAAAGTATCAAGATGCAAGAATCCCGGCAAGAATGCCGTACAGGGCGTGAACTACTTCTCATGCAAGGCCTCTAAGGTTAGTGACTATGACTTCAAGGAGCTCGCCGACGACATCGCTACCGCTACCACCGTGACTAAGGCTGACGCCCTCGCCGTGCTCGCCTCGATCAAGCCCTACATCAAGAACGCGCTCCTCAGTGGCCGCCGCGTGGTGCTCAACGACCTCGGCTCGTTCGTCATCAGCGTTCGCTCCAAGTGCTTCTCCCAGGATGCTATGGCCGCCAGCGACTTCTCGCCCTCGGCACAGATCAAGGGCTACCACATCAACTTCCGTCCCGAGGTGGAGCTCAAGAAGGAGATCGCGCAGAAGATCAGTTTTAAGCGTCTGATTGACGCTTAAAAAATTGAGAATGGAGAATTGAGAATGGATAATTAGCTACCCCCTCCGCTACGTCGCTTCGCTCTCTCCGCTCGTCCCCCTTAAAAGGGCGACAATGCTTTTGGTTAGTCCTTACGCGCGATTAAACTTTCTGAGAGAATTGTCCCTCTTTAAGGGGGCATAGC